>QIAW01000668.1 GCA_003225655.1 Acidobacteriota bacterium | reverse complement strand
TCCTGCTGCAGCGCCGGGGCATCACCAGTAGTGCCGTCGGGAGATGGCAAAGTCTCGGTCAATAGGCCGGTTCGCGCGATACGCGAAAGGATATTCAGCATAGTTTTCTCATCCGTCGTGTCCGCTGTAGGACAAATTGAACGACTTATTGATCAAGGGAAAGTCCGGCACGATGTTGCCCATAACTGCATATTCCAAAAGCGGCCAATTCTGCCAGGAAGAATCATGCGCGTGGCAACGACGGATGGAACCTCCTGCTTCTGTTTCGAGTGCGATTAGAACCGGACCGCGCCAGGATTCTATAAGTCCCAGCCCCAGGCGATCTGCCTCAGCCAGCGGCACAACTGTTTGGATTGACCCAGATGGAAGCTCCTGCAGAAGCACGTTGCACAAGCGGAGTGATTCCAGGGTTTCATCGAAGCGCACCTGAACCCGGGCGAAGACGTCGCCAGAGCGTTGCATAGCGAGGCTGGGCAGCAGTTGGGAATAAGGCGGCCAAGGGTAGTTCACACGCAGGTCGCGTGCGATTCCAGAGGCGCGTGCAGCTAACCCTGTTGCACCCAGTTCTACTGCGATGGCATGTTCCAGCCGCCCGGTTTCTCTCATGCGGTCCTGCAGGCCAGCGTGATCGTCGTAGATTGTGCGTAGCATCGGTACAGCCTGTTGAAGAGTTTTGCATTGCTCCAGCAGCAACCGTTGCGCAGATACTGATACATCAACCGCGACGCCGCCAGGAATGATGTAATCGAGCAGATAGCGTGCGCCAAAGGCCGTAGCATTCGCGCGCAGCAGATCTTCTTTCAGGCGGGAAAACTGGGTCAGGCCGAAGGCGAAGCCTGCATCATTCCCGAGCGCACCCAAATCCCCCAGATGGTTAGCTACTCGCTCCAATTCGAGCGCCAAGGCCCGCAATGCCACCGCCCGAGGAGGGCATGTGACCCGGGTGATCGATTCCAAAGCTGTGCAATATGCCCAGGAGAATGCAACCGCTGCATCGCCCGATAAGCGCGCCGCCAGCCGATGGCCCTCGTGTTGCGGAAGCTGTTCGAAACGTCTTGCCACCCCTTTATGCGTGTAACCGAGACGTTCTTCCAGGCGCAGTACCTTCTCGCCCACTACGCTAAAGCGAAAGTGCCCCGGTTCAATCGTACCTGCATGGACAGGGCCAACCGGGATCTCATGTACGCCATCGCCAGCCACGGAGACGAACAGGTACGGAGCGGAAACGAGCGGAAATTCTTGTTGCCGATCGACATCTTTCCGCAGCGGGAATACCTTCTCCGGCCAGCTTCCATGTCGCAGCCAACTGCGCTCGTCTCTTGGGTAGGCAGCGATACCAAGCAAATCATAGACCGCGCGTTGCATGCGCCGCGCAGCCGGAAACAGGCCCCCAAGATCTGGATACGTCAGGTTGGTCGCTTCAGGGGCATGTTTTACGACCAGCACTTCATTGGCTGTAAGATAAGCGGCGTACATATGGAAGCAACCGTCGCGGCCGCGATCGTCCGCCCCCCACAACGTCAACAGCTCCGCCCCTGCCTGATGGAGCCGCTGTGCGGTGGAGAGCCATTCGTGACGGTTTACACACTGCAGGGTCGCCGGCAGATTTGCAGGCAACAGGAGCGAGTCTTTCTGCGTTATCTCAGAGCACATATGGACTATCCAATCAGTTGGGCGGCAGCGCGATACCACTCCGCGAGTGCTGGTGGAATGTACAGGCCCAGTGCAAGCACCATGGCAAGATGGACGAACACAGGCACGAGCGCGGGAGAGTGTGGCAAAGGGCGTGCACTGGTATCGCCAAACACCATCGGTTGGATCCGGCTGAAAATTGCGGCGAAGGCTACACCCAAAGCGACCAGCAGGAAGGGCGTCGTCCATGGGGCGCTCCGCATGGCGGTGGTAAGCACCAAAAATTCGCTGGCAAAGACCCCGAACGGCGGCATTCCCAGAATCGCCAGCGAACCCAGCACCAATCCCCAGCCAATCGTTGGACTGATTGCAAGCATTCCGCGAATATCATCCATGCGTTGCGTCCCCGCGGCCTGAGAGGCGTGGCCGGCGGTAAAGAAGATGGAAGATTTGGTCAGCGAATGCACCGTCATGTGCAGCAGCGCGGCGAAATTGGCCACCGGGCCGCCCATTCCAAAGGCAAAGGTAATAATGCCCATGTGCTCAATCGAGGAGTAGCCAAACAACCGCTTAATATCTCTTTGCCTCCAGAGGAAGAATGCGCCCAGCACAGCAGAAAGGAGTCCAAACACCATCAGCATGTGGCTCGGCAGGGAAGTACCGATGGAACCCGCGACCAGCACCTTGCAACGGACTACGGCGTACAGCGCGACGTTCAACAGCAGACCGGAGAGCACGGCCGATACGGGCGTCGGACCCTCTGCGTGAGCGTCCGGAAGCCAATTGTGCAAGGGTGCAAGCCCCACCTTGGTTCCGTATCCCACCAGCAGGAAGACAAATGCCAGCCCCAACACCCTGGGTTCAAGCTGCCCTTTGACTGCGTTGAGATGGGTCCACAAAAGGGCGGTCATGCCGTTCTGCCCTAAGTGCTGCTCCGCGGCGAAATACAATAAGATCGTCCCGAACAACGCTTGGGCAATGCCGACCCCACAGAGAATGAAATACTTCCAGGCCGCTTCCAGGCTGGCACGCGTACGGTACAAAGAGACCAGCAACACCGTCGAGAGTGTGGCGGCTTCCATGGCGACCCACAACAGGCCCATATTGTTGGTTAGCAACGCCAGGAACATCGCGGCCATAAACAATTGATACATGCTGTGATAGAGACGCAAGCGCCGGGAGGTGACGCGGCCGTGGTGCTCCTCAATCCGCATGTAAGGCCGGGAAAACACAGCGGTGGTAAACCCCACAAATGCAGTCAGAGCCACAAGAAAGACGTTGAAGGAATCCACAAAGAACTGCTCGCGTAACGCCAGGATGGGACCATGTTTGATAACACGCACCACGAGAAGCGCGCCGGCGGCCAGAGTGGCTAGACTGACGCCAACGTTCAATTCCGCGGCGAAGCGCCGCGCTCCGAACAGTGCCAGCATCAGTGAGCCGAGGAGCGGCAGCCCCAGGACCAGCATGATTTCCAATTCAGTCCTCCTTCAGCGTTTCCATGTGCTGCAGATCGAGACTGTCAAACTGCTCACGAATCTGGAAGAAAAAGACGCCGAGAATCAGCATGCCAACCAGAACGTCAAGGGCGATTCCCAGCTCGATCACCATCGGCATCCCATAGGTCGCGCTGGTGGCAGCAAAGAACAAGCCATTCTCCATGGCGAGAAACCCAATCACCTGGGTAATGGCCTTGCGGCGCGTGATCATCATGAGAAATGCGAGCAGTATCACGGCCAGCGCAATGCCGAGAGTGTTCCGTGTGATGGTTGTCGCCAGTGTGCTGATCGGCTGGGCCAACCCAAAGGCAAAAATTACGAAGCCTAACCCTAAGAGCATGGTTACCGGAACGTTGACTAACAACTCGCTGTCCCATTCCGCTCCGAGCCGGCGAATCAGCCTGTGGAGTATCCAGGGCAGTATGATCACTTTGAGGACAAGCGTCAGCGCCGCAGAGTAGTAGACTTCCTCGAGCCCTGCGCTGTGGGCCACCAGCAGAGTCGATGCGAACAACACCGCTCCCTGCCAGGCAAAGAGCGTGACCAGCCTTTGCGTGCGTCTCTCCGAAAGCATGGCAAAGGAGATCAATAGCAGGCCGGCTGCGAATAGATCAAGCAATTGCGCGAGAAAGTGAGAAGTGTAGGCCATTATGCCTGCCCCCCTAACAGGAGGTGGACAAGCAAGCCGAGCACAGCAAGTATGAATGCTGTCGCCAGGTACTCCGGGGCCCTGAATATGCGGAGCTTGGCCGACAGCGTTTCGATGAGGGCCAGAGCTGCTCCGGCCACGATGAGCTTTCCTGCCAACGCGGCAACTGCAATGATTAGACCCAGGACGTTGCTGGTGGTCCGGGTAGCAATACCCCAGGGCAGGAACAAGGCAAAACCGATGCAGGCATAGTTGAAAAGCTTCAGGCTTGCCGCCCATTCCATCAGGGCAAGGTGACGCGCCGAATACTCAAGCAGCATGGCTTCGTGAATCATGGTCAGTTCCAAATGAGTTACTGGATTGTCGATGGGAATGCGGGCGTTTTCCGCGAGCAGCACCATTAGGAATGCAACCGCCGCGAACAAAAGACTAGGCTCAATCAGGGAGGGATGCGAGCGGTAGGTCTCCACCAGGCGCGGTAACGCCGTACTGCCTGAGAGCAGAAAAGTGTTAAACAAAACCATCAGCAGGGCAGGCTCGGCAAGGAAACCGATCATCATCTCCCGGCGCGCCCCGAGCGTTCCAAAGGCTGTCCCTACATCCATTGCGGCGAGCGCCATGAATACTCGCGCTGTGGCAAATAGGCCAATGAGTGCAATCGCGTCGGCCACTTGCGCGAATGGCAAGCCCGTAGCCACGGATGGGATGATGGCCGCAGCCAGCACCATTGTCCCG
>QIAW01000667.1 GCA_003225655.1 Acidobacteriota bacterium | reverse complement strand
CCGAACTCATCGCCATGGCCGAACCGGTGAGGGCCATGACCCAAAAAAGCCTGGGTGCGCTTCTCTCCCACGATCTGGTCGCGGCGACCGAAGTCCTGGAGAGCGAGGACTTGGTCGATGAATACCGCGACAAAGTTTATCAGCGCCTGCTGGCTGCCATGGAAGCGGCGCCGAAGAAGGTGCAGCCCAACTTTCAGCTCTTACTGGCCTCGCGCTATTTGGAGCGCATTGCCGACCACTGCACGAATATCGCTGAAGACATCTTTTACTGGGTGCGCGGTGTGGACGTACGCCACGGTAAGACGCACCTGAGCGACTTCCGAAAAGGAGGCGAGATCTAATCCCTTGTCACGCCCTGACCTTACCGACTCAACGCCTTATGTTGTGAATCCCGCGCCTGAAGATACAATACAGTTTGTGAAGCAGGCCATCTTCGTAGTAGAAGATGATCAGGATATTGCCCAACTGGTGCGGCACCATTTGGAATCAGCCGGCTTTGCTGCTCGCGTGTATCCCCGGGTTGGCTCGGTGCTGAGCGAAGCCGAGCAGCTTCGTCCGTGCTTATTTCTGTTAGATATTATGGTGCCTGGCGGCGACGGCCTGGAGCTGTGCCGCCAGATCCGCCAGAACGCGTCTTTGCGGGTGATTCCCGTCATTTTCTTGACTGCCAGAAGCAGCGAAGCTGACCGGGTGCTGGGCCTGGAGCTGGGGGCAGACGACTATATCAGCAAACCCTTCAGCCCGCGGGAGATGGTGGCCCGAATCAAGGCGGTTTTGCGGCGCTTCGAGCGCCCGCTGGCGCCCTCAGTCGTCGAGGCGGGCGAGATTCGTATTGACTCCGGCGCCATGCTGCTGACCGTGCGCAACAAGCCGGTTTCCACTACGGCTACGGAATTTCGTTTGCTCGATTATTTTGCCCGCCATGCAGGCAGGGTTTTTACCCGCGACCAGATTCTCGATGCGGTGTGGCGTGAAACCCAGTTCGTGACTCCTCGTTCGGTAGATGTTTATGTGCGTAAGCTTCGCGAAAAGATTGAACGCGATCCGGAAAATCCGCGCTACCTGCGCACCGTGCGCGGCGCCGGATATCGTTTTGAAGTTCCCAAGTGAGGGGCCCCCAGTGAGGTTCAGCGGTGCGAAGTAGGGTGTTTGCAAAATTGCTGGTTGCATTTCTGCTGGTGATTGCTGCCACCACGGTAACTCTCGATCTTACCCTCCGCCGCGACTGGGAAAATTCTCTGCTCCACGAAATTACCGGCTCCCTGACCCAGAAAACCCGTCTGTTTGCCGCGCGCGTACAGCATGATAAAAGCGTTCCCCTGGCGCAACTGGTGAAAGAAGAAGCCGGCAGCGCCGAAGCCCGGGCAACCGTGATTGATGCTTCTGGCAAGGTGCTGGCTGATTCCGACGCTAACCCCCAAACCATGGAAAACCATGCCACGCGTCCCGAGTTCATCGCCGCCCTGCACGGGCAAACCGGAAGCAATGTCCGCACTAGCCATACTCTCGGCATCGACTTTCTGTATGTTGCCGCCCCCATTCCCGGGGGTGCGGTGCGGCTTGCCTATCCTCTCGCCAGCGTTCAAGAGGCCATGGCCCAGGTGCAGAAGCGCGTTCTGTGGGCGTCGCTGCTTGCGGTCTTGGTTGCCACTGTTTTGGCGGGTGTCATGGCCCACTCGATTGCGCGTCGGCTGCGGCGCGTCGTTCTCTTTGCTGAGCAGATTGCAGCAGGGAATCTTTCGGCGCGTGTGGCCGAATCTTCAACCGATGAGATTGGCAAAGTGGCCAGCGCCCTCGATCACACCGCCCGGCAGTGGGAAGAGAGTTTTACCGCACTGGAGCGCAGCCGCAGCGAGCTTGAGACCTTGCTCAACAGCATTCAGGATGCCGTGGTTGCGGTAGCTGCTGATCGCCGTTTGCAGTGGGTCAACGGCACCATGCTGAGACTCCTGGGCAGGAATGTGCGTGTGGGTTCGCCGCTCACCGATGCCGTGCGCGATCCCGGAGTGCTCCGCGCAATTGAGGAGAGCATTTCATCCCACCAGGTACGCAGCGCCAGGGCGGTCTCTCTCTTTCCCGGACGCACGTTCAGCGTTACCGCCGCTCCCATGCCCGGCGGAGGCGCGGTCGCCGTGCTGCATGACATCACCGAAATTGAGCGCATCGAGAAAACGCGGCGCGACTTCATCGCTAACGTTTCCCACGAGCTGCGCACCCCTCTGACCTCCGTCCAAGGCTATACCGAGACCCTGCTGGATACGGTTTCTCCATCGGACTCGAGAGTCAGGGAGTTCCTGGAGATTATCCGCAAGAACTCCGATCGCATGGCGCGCCTTACCAATGATCTGCTCACCCTGGCGCGGGTGGAATCCGGCGAGCAGAAAATGGAAGTCCAGCCGGTCCAGGCGCGTGCTTTGCTGGAGGATGCCATCACCAACTTTCGCGACCTCGCTCAGGGAATGAACCTGGGCGTGCAATTGGAAGAGTGTCCCCCGGTGATAGTGGCTGCCGACCGCCATGCCATTCAGCAGGTCTTCTCCAACTTGTTGGAAAATGCCATGAAGTATGCCCATTCCGGGTCGCAGGTGAGCGTGGGCGCCCGCGAGACTGCAGGCGGGGCTGAATTCTACGTGCGCGACTTTGGCCCGGGCATTGCCTCCGAGCACCTGCCGCGCATCTTCGAGCGCTTCTATCGCGTAGACAAGGCCCGCTCAAAAGAAACCGGCGGCACCGGTTTGGGGCTTGCCATCGTGAAGCATATTATCCTTAATCATGGCGGCAAAGTCCGCGTCGAGAGCCAACTGAACCACGGTTCAACTTTCTTTTTCACGCTTCCGGGCTCAGCAGACGAATTGCCGTTGGAAGAAATTCACGACAAATTCACCGTCTCTTAATCATCTTGTAATGGCCCTTGGTCTTTAATGGCATGCAGGAGGATTACGCATGTGCTCGCCGGCCTCGACCGTCGTCTCTCCCGATCTTGCAAATCCTTCTGATTCCAGTGATTGGACGCTGGCAGTAAAACCAAAAGATGACACCTCAGCCAGAATCCGGCTTGTTCGCTGGGTTTCATCGTGCAAGCAGGTATTCATCGCAGAATTGCTGGTGCGCAGCACCGGCTGGGATAGATGGGATAGTAAATCATGGAACAAATAATGGAACAGCCAGAGTCGTCACAGACGGCCAATTTCTCGCAGATCGTCGCGCAAACGCGGGAAGCGTGCCAGCTTACGCAGATTGCCGTGGGCGAGGCCACTAACAGCCTGGCCAAAGGATCGCGCCAGTCCTTCCAGGCGGTCAAAGAAGCCGAGGAGAAACTGGATTTTCTCGATAGCGAAATTGACAAGGGCGTGACCGCCTGCATTACCACAGTCTCTCCCGAGCAGGCCCGTGAGCTGCTGGCGTGCATGAAGCTGATGATTGACCTGGAGCGCATCGGCGATCTCGCCTTGAGTTTCACAGTGCGCGCCGAAGCCGTGCGCGAACGCCTGGAAATGGAAGATGTAACCCAGCTCATCAAGATGGGTTCGATTCTGGAAAAGATGATCAGCGATATCGTGCAAGCTTTTCTCCATCGCGATCTTGAATGTGCGGTCGGCGTGTTGCGCGCGGACTCTGAAATCGACCGCTTGCGCAATCTTTTGGTGATCGCCCACCTGGAACACGCTTCCGGTCCGGAGAGTATCCAGGTAATTTTCATGGCCCAGGCCCTCGAGCGCGCCGGCGACCATGCCAAAAATCTTGCCGAAGAAATCTGCCATCTATTAAGCGGACACTCCGTCCGCCATCTGCTGTCGGCGCGCAACAAGCCCTATGAGCAGATGTTCCTGGAACACCTGCGCAGTCATTACGCGGCCAAAGCCGGGGTTCCCGAGCGTACGCACAACCGGGTGTAGTCAACCAAAACTGCCAAACCTCCTCTTTCTTCCCCTTTCATATGAAATTCATGTCTTTTTAACAATACGTTAACAAGACGTCGTTAGAAGTAAAGTGAAAGTCATAAATCTTAGGAGAGTTCATAATGATTCGACGCCTCGCGTTCGTCTTCTGTTCGACCCTCTTGGTTTGCTGCGCTGCCGCGGCGCAAACGACCTTGAACGGAGCCGGAGCTACGTTTCCCTATCCCATCTATTCCAAGTGGTTTAGCGAATACCATAACCAGCACCCGGATATTCAGATTAACTATCAGTCCATCGGCAGCGGCGGTGGCATCCGTCAGGTGCTGGCCGGAACCGTTGATTTCGGCGCCTCCGATGGTCCCATGACCGACGATCAACTGTCCCAGGCCAAGACCAAGATCTACCACATTCCTACCGTTCTGGGCTCTGTGGTGCCGGTATATAACCTGCCGGGAGTAAGCACAGAGCTGAAGTTCACGCCTCAAGTGCTGTCCGATATTTTCGTGGGCAAGATTGTTAATTGGAACGACCCCGCGATTGCCAAAGTGAACCCGGGAGTTAAATTTCCCAACCAGCCTGTTTTGGTCGTGCATCGCTCTGATGGCAGCGGAACGACATATTGTTTTACCGACTATCTCTCCAAAATCAGTAACGACTGGCGGAGCGGTCCGGGCAAAGGCACGTCGGTCAAATGGCCGGTAGGCTTGGGCGCAAAAGGCAACGAAGGCGTCTCTGGCATGGTGCGGCAGATGGAAGGCTCCATTGGTTACGTAGAGCTGATCTACGCCGTACAGAACAAGATGAGTTACGGAAGCATGCAGAACGCCTCGGGCAATTTCGTAAAAGCCAGTTTAGATAGCACAGCCGCGGCAGCGGCGTCAGTCAAGAGCATGCCTCCCGACTTCCGCGTCTCCATCACCAACGCGCCCGGCAAGGACGCTTATCCGATTTCTACCTTCACCTGGCTGCTGATTCCCGCGCAGGCCAAAGAGGCAAGCAAGCAGAAGATCATCCTGGACTTCCTCAATTGGATGTTGGATAGCGGGGAATCCATGGCAGCGCAGTTGACCTATGCTCCTCTGCCGCAAGAGGTCGCGACGAAAGTTCGTGCAACAGTAAAACAGATTCACTGAACTGGCTGTTTGTAGTTTCTTAGAAGCTATCTCATAAAAAGGTTTGAAGGGGCACGGCTTCAGCCGTGCCCTAAGGCTCAATACAATCGAGGGCTTTAGCCCCTGAGGTAGAACTGCCAGTCCTGAACCTTATCGCATATATGAGATGGACTCTTACGCAAGTTAAAAGAAATAGAAGAAGCTAAAAGGAGAGAGATACGCAGATGAGAGTTCTACGATACTTATGGGTTCCCCTGTTCTCGCTGACGCTCATGGCGCAGACGACGGGCAGCACGGGATCCACGACCCCGACCAGAACGCGGAGGAAGACGGCCACTTCAGCTCGCACCAGGAAGAGTGCCGCTCCTACAACCACCACGACCGATGAAATCCGGTCACTGCGCGAGGCCTTGGCCACGCAGCAACAGCAGATCCAACAGTTGACGCAGCAGTTGCAGCAGCGCGACCAGGCCACCCAGCAGCAACAGCAGCAGATTAATCAGTTGCAGACAGCCGCCTCTGAGGCGCAGACCAAGGCCAGCACCGCGGAAACCACCAGCACACAGACCGCGGAAAGTTTCACCAAGCTGCAGAGTGATGTCGCAGACATGAAGGGCAATGCCACCAACGCTGCGCTTTCCTCGCAAGATGATCAAAAAAGGCTTGGCGCTGTTGAGGCCTTGCTGGGACGCTTCCGCTGGAGCGGCGATGTACGTGTACGCGGCGAGAGCTTCTTTCAGAACTATTCCGGTTGCGTCGCCTGCGTGGACCGCAACCGCGCCCGCATTCATCTTCGTCTCGGCTTTGAAGGCAAGTTGAATGATGACTTCATTGCCCGGGTCTACATGGCCTCTGGCGCGGTCACCAACGGGGCCCCATCTTTTGTCGATCCCGTTTCTACCAATGAAACCCTGACCTCTTTCTTCGAGAGAAAGACCATCGGCTTCGATCGCGGATACATCATTTATCAGCCCCAGGCTGCCAAGTGGCTGAAGCTGACGGGCGGCAAGTTTGCTTATGATTTTCCCAGCACCAATTTGACCTTTGATCGCGACCTCAACCCCGAGGGCTTTACCGAGAAGTTCTCCTTCGATTTCAGTCATCCCATCTTGAAGAACGTGACCTTCGAAGGCATGCAGCTTCTCTTCAACGAAGTTGCCGGCGGCGCCGCAGGCGCCGGCGTCAATCGTGGCGTAGACTCCAATGCTCTCGGTGGCTACGTCTCCGCCAAGTTCCAATTCGGCCCCTGGACAACCACTCCATCCTTCACCTTGTTGAACTGGAACGGTGCCGACCCGATTGCGCAGGCGGCAAACCCGGTTCCCACGTGCGCCACTGCGACATCCACGAGCTGCATCCCGCAGCCCAGCATCACCATAACGGGCACCCCTGCAACCATACAGCTTCCTACTCCCATATCGGCGGCGCCGCGCATTATCAATGCCAATGCGCTCAACAACGCTACTTATATCAAGGGCACAGGCAGCGGCCAGACACGGGCCTTTGTCTCTGGCTTTGAGTACGCCGATTTCATCTGGGATAACACCCTCGTTACCCCATTTCCGCGCTTTCCAGTGCGCGTGGTGTTGGAGTATGAGCAGAACCTGCGCGCGAAACTGGCTTTGCTCGCCCCACCCCCCTCCAAGCAGGATAAGGGCTACATGGCCGACGTCTCATTCGGTCAGCAAAAGCTGAAGCACGATATCCAGCTCGGTTACTCGTTCTTTCGCATCGAGCAGGATGCCGTCATCTCCCAGTTCAACGAAAGCGACCTGCGCACCGCAACCAACGTTTTGCAGCACCGGTTCTATGCCAACTGGCTGGTGCAGCCCAACGTAACCGCCGGCTTTAGCTGGTGGATTGGCCGCACTCTGAATCGCAACCTGCAGAACGCCTCCCTGGCTCCGGGTCTTCCCGCTGGCCGCCAGGACCCCTGGTTGAACCGCTTGCAGTTCGACCTGATTTACCGTTTCTAACTTCCTCCGGAACGGGAACATGCCGGCAGAGCTGCAAGTCGCTTGAAAGTAGCGGCAGCGCAGCTCTGCCGGCGTTTTTTAAGAGCTGTTTCACAGTTGCTCTATCCGGTTTCGAAAAATCGCTTTCTCCAGGAAGGAATTTGCATTTCCTGAGAACCGAGAACTGTCTTCTGATATCAAACCCTTGGCTTTTGATGACATGTAGCCAATCATTTCCCTGAAGTGTGCCTTCGGCAAAGGACCGGATGATCGATAGCGCCAAATCCAAGTTCCGGATGAGAGCAGTACTTGGCGAAAGCGCAGTGGCTTGGCCTTGGAGATTGGAACCGCGGGATTGGAGCTGGCACTATCCAGCTAGGGGTAAGCTATGTCCTTTGAATGCAATCGCTTAAGCCAGTAATGGCTAGCATGCAAGGGGGGTATTAACTTGATAGTGGAAAATTCGCTGCTGATTTTCCAAATAAGCGACGAGCACTATTGACGAGCACTATTTATAGCGTATGAAAAATTATAGCGTATGAAAACGGTTTCTGGTCTTGGGTTTTAACCTTGTCTTAACATTGGTTTGCTAGCGTAAATAAGGATGCTCAAACAGATGAATGGCTCTCTGCTAAAGGCCCGCTATCAGCCGGATCCGGCGGCCGCCTCTTCTCCGCTAGCCGAGACAACACAGGTTCCACGGCGAAAAATTCATCTTAAGTCCTCTCGCTTGGCCGATGCCGGCTTTCGCTACCTCATGCTGGGCTGTGCCTTGTCCGTTCTTGCCATCGTTGTCCTGATTGTGCGGGAGCTCTTTCTACGCTCCACTCTGTCACTTCATGCCTTCGGCCTAAAATTTTTAATGACCCAGTCTTGGGACCCGGTCAATGGCGATTTCGGGGCTCTGGCTTTCATCTATGGCACGCTGGTATCTTCTTTGCTTGCCCTCATTCTGGCGGTGCCGCTTTCCATTGGTGTCGCCACCTTTACCACGGAGTTATGTCCGAGGATATTGCGCGGTCCGCTTTCCTATATGGTTGAACTGCTGGCTGCCATTCCCAGCGTTATTTACGGCTTGTGGGGTGTCTTTGTGCTGGTTCCCATTTTGCGCCAGTACGTGCAGCCTTTTCTGGCAAAATATTTCGGCTGGACTGGATTATTTGGCGGGTACCAATTCGGTATTGGCATGCTGGCCGCTGGCATCATTTTGGCCGTTATGATTATCCCCATTGTTACCTCTATCACCCGCGAGGTGATGAGCGCGGTGCCCACCGCGCAGCGTGAAGGAGTGCTGGCCATAGGGGCCACGCGCTGGGAGATGATACGCGTAGGTGTGCTGCGCAACGCCCGCACCGGTATTATGGGGGCCATTATTCTGGGCTTGGGACGTGCCTTGGGCGAGACTATCGCTGTGACCATGCTCATCGGCAACCGCCCGGAAATTGCCAAGTCATTATTTGCCCCTGGATATACGCTGGCCAGTGTCATCGCCAACGAATTCAGCGAAGCTACTGAAGATCTTTATCTGAGCGCCCTGGTGGAGATCGGGCTGGTACTGTTCGCTATCACCCTGTTGGTCAATATCGTGGCGCAGTTGATGGTGTGGAGCATTACCCGCGGTAGTGCTCGGAGGGCTGCTGTCTGATGCCGAATCAATACTGGTGGCGGAGCTTTAAGGATAAGTTGATGGTTGGGCTTGCAGGAATGGCTACGCTCCTGGTGCTGCTCCCGCTGGTGGCTATCTTCGGATACCTGGTTTATCGCGGAATCGGAGCACTTAATTGGAATTTTTTAACCAAAATCCCCAAACCCGTAGGTGAAAGCGGCGGTGGCATGGCCAACGCGATTGTTGGTTCAGGGTTAATTCTGCTGATTGCCAGCCTTATCGGCGTTCCCATGGGAATTGGCACCGGCGTCTATCTGGCCGAGTTCGGCAAAAAACGCTTTGGCTATCTGGTCCGCTTTACCGCGGACGTGTTGAATGGTGTGCCTTCCATCGTGATCGGGATTGTCGCCTGGTCTTTGGTCGTTGTATACCAGAGGAATTTCTCGGCGCTGGCTGGTGGAGTGGCGCTGGGCATCATGATGGTGCCTGTCATTTCACGCTCCACGGAAGAGATGCTGTTGATGGTTCCCCAGTCCCTGCGCGAGGCCGCCTGGGGGCTCGGAGTTCCTCAATGGCGCACCACGCTCTCCATCACGTTGCGCACCGCCAGTTCGGGAATCATTACTGCGGTGATGCTTTCGTTTGCTCGGGTTGCGGGAGAGACCGCCCCGCTGCTGTTCACCACCTTGGGCAACCAGTTCTGGAATTTTAATGTCAGACGGCCAACCGCAGCCCTGCCTTTGCAGATATATACCTATGCCCAATCGCCCTATGACGATTGGCACCGGCAAGCATGGGCGGGCGCGTTCATTTTGATTGTTATGATTGTGGTTTCCATGTCGTTGGTTAGAATGGTCGTGTCACGGGGCGTGTTTAAGGGGGGCAATTAGGATGGGCGTAGGCATCCAAGTGAATCAGCTCAACGCCTGGTTCGGCGCAACCCATGCCGTCCAGGATATTCAGATGGACGTCACCGCCAACCATGCGACCGCCATCATCGGTCCCTCGGGCTGCGGAAAGTCAACGTTTGTGCGCTGCCTCAACCGAATGCATGAAACCATCCCCAACGCGCGCGTGGAGGGTACGGTCAAAATTGGCGAAACTCATGTCTATGGGAACGGCACTTCGGCGGTCGAGATTCGCCGCCGCGTGGGTATGGTGTTCCAGAAACCCAATCCCTTTCCCACCATGTCGGTGTACGATAATGTTGCGTCCGGGTTAAAGTTGAACGGTTATCGCAACCGCCGCGAACTCGACGAAATTGTGGAGCGTTCATTGCGCCAGTCTGCGCTCTGGGATGAGGTCAAAGATCATTTGAAGAAGAAATCGGGGGCCAGCCTCTCCGGCGGCCAGCAGCAGCGCCTCTGTATTGCCCGCGCTTTGGCGGTTGAGCCTGAGGTCATGTTGATGGATGAGCCGGCTTCGGCGCTGGATCCGATCTCAACATCGAAGATTGAGGATCTGATTTTCGAACTCAAGCAGAACTACACCATCGTGATCGTTACCCACAACATGCAGCAGGCGGCGCGAGTGGCCGAGTTTACCGCTTTTTTCCTTAGCGGCAAGCTGATTGAGTTCGACAAGACGGAAAAGATCTTCACCACTCCGGGCGACAAGCGCACCGAAGACTACATTACCGGCAGGTTTGGATGACACGAACGAAATTCCATCAAGGACTCGACGAGCTTAAGCAGAAGCTGCTCACCATGGGCGGTATGGCCGAGCAGGCCGTGCAACGCGCCGTCAACGCCTATCGCACGCGCGATCTCAAGCTCTGCCAATTGGTGTTGGAGAGCGAACAGGCCATCAATCTGCACGAACGCGAAATTGACGAGCTGGCCCGCGACCTTCTCGCCATGCAGCAACCCATGGCCATTGACCTACGCTTCATTCTCGCGGTCATCAAGATCAATGCTGATCTTGAGCGGGTGGGCGACCAGGCCGTCAACATCGTGCAACGCGTCATGCACATGAATGGTCTGCCCGTGGCGGAGCTTCCCGCCGATATCCCCGGCATGGCGGCCGCGGCTTCGGCCATGGTGCGTGAGGCCCTCGAGGCTTTCATTGCCGGCAATGCCGAGCTGGCGCAAAAAGTTTTGACCACCGACGACGAAGTGGACCGCATGAATCGCGAAACTTTTGTTTCCATGGAAAGCGTGATGGCGAGCAATCCCGAAGTCCTGCATCAGGCCCTGGATGTCCTGCTCATCGCCCGCAACCTTGAGCGCATTGCCGATCACGCCACCAACATCGCCGAAGACGTAATCTTTTGGGTCCGGGGAGCTGACGTTCGCCACCGCATCCATACCATCAGCAAATAGTTTCTTTCACATGCAATCAGCATTGCGTGTTGAAGCAGCGCCGGCCGCCGGCTGTTGTGTGGGCATCCTGCCCACACGGCTCAGAACTCGAGCTTTGCATTTTTTCAAACCTTACCTACTATCTCGTGCGGCGTTCGCCGGGCCTCGTATGGCTGATAGTTAATCTCAGGTAACCACGAAATTACACCCTATTTACAAATCTGTGACATCGCAAAATTTCCTCTGCGTCATCATTTCCCGTTCGTTTTCCAGCGGGATCATCTGCTTTGTCGGCCGGAATAGCTTCTGCGTCCTTACTTTCCAGGAAAGGTTCTCTATGCGTTTGCTGTCTCTGGAGTTAAGAAAGCTGCTTTTCGGATCGGCAATTATATGTGTGTCGGCAACCGCCGCCAACGCGGCCATCAAGCACGTCAATGTGGGAGCTGGAATCATATTCAAGGATGTTTCCAGTGGCACCAGCAACCCCGCGGTTACCACCATCTTTGTGGGTGATACAGTGCAGTGGGACTGGCTCGGCGGCAGCCATTCCAGCACCTCCGGTGCGTGCGGCGCCAGCAGTTGTACACCTGACGGTCTCTGGGATTCTCCTGTCATGTCCAGTGGTTCGTTTTCGCACACGTTCAATACTCCCGGAACGTTTCACTACTTCTGCCGACCGCACCAGGCCCAGATGCAGGGCATGGTGAACGTCATCCTGCCTCCCGATTTTTCCCTCTCCATTTCCAATTCCAACGGAGGCACAGTTGGCGGCCCAATCTTCCCCAGTCAGCGGACGGTATTCAATGGCAACATTCTTTCCTTCAACGGGTACAGCAATACAGTTTCGCTGACCTGCCAACCTGGCGCGAGCGCAACTCCATCGCCATGCACTCCGAATCCTGCAAGCGCGGTTGCTCCGTTTCTGTTTACCATCACAGCCGGAGCTGCAATGCCGGGTCATTATGATTTCAGCGCCCAGGCCACGGATGGAAGCTTGACTCATACCGCCACCGGCTTGAATTTTGATGTCGTGGATTTCGGCATTTCCGTGCCTTCGCCCTCTTCGCTCACCACGTTCCCCAGTGCAACGACAACGGCGACCTCGTTTAACCTGACAGGAGCAGGCGCTTTCAGCGGCACTGTGTCACTTGCGTGCAGCGGACTTCCCAATGGCGCAACTTGCAACTTCTTGCCCGCAGGGCCGTACTCTCCCACAGCAGACAACCCGGTTAACGTCAACATGATCGTTACTGTTCCTATTGCAACCGCAGCCCAGGATTACGGATTAACCTTGTCCGCCACTTCAATCCTGAACAATAACACCCGTAACATCGTCCAGCCGTTTACGTTGCACGTTGTGTCATTCACTGCCGGAGCATTTTCGCCGGGGTCAGTCACCATTGGGGCGGGAAATATTTCCAACGTCGCCACCACGCATCTTACCGCCACCGCGAACTTTAACAATTCAGGACCGGGCATAGTCACCTTAGCTTGTACAGCGGGCTTACCGCCAGGCGGAGCGTGTAACTTTTCAC
>QIAW01000148.1 GCA_003225655.1 Acidobacteriota bacterium | reverse complement strand
CGTCGGTGCCGAACTTGATTTGATCTTGGGACATTATGGTTAGCGTAGAGACGCAGCATGCTACGTATCTACAGTAATTTCTCCAGCTTCTTTTCGTCCAGATGTTTCACGATTTTAGCCACATCCTGGGAGTTTTCGCGAGTGGTAATGAGCAAGGCATCGTCGGTTTCGACGACAACCAGGTTCTTCACTCCGACCGCGGCCACAAACTTTTTGGGCGCGTGAACAAAGTTGCCCTCCGCATCCAGGGCAAAACTGGCAATGCCGTGGATAACATTGCGGTTATTATGGTTTTTTTCCGCGTGATGCTCATTCCCCCTTGGCGGAGCGGGGCTCAAGCACGGCGTAATCAACGCTGATGTTTTCGCACTTGGGATAGAGCCGGGCGAATGTTTTCTCAAAGGCGCGCGTGCTGAAAGCTGCGGCGATTTCTTCCAGATAAGGAGCGGTCTCTGAGAGGTGCTCGCGCAGCGCCTTAGCCAACGTTTGCGCACTCCAGACGAACATGCCGCTGTTCCAAAAATAATTGCCGGCCTCCATGAACTCCTGGGCGCGCTCGGCGTTGGGTTTTTCCGTAAACCGCTTCACCCGCAGCAGGCCGCCGGAGAGCTTCTCGCCGGCCTCGATGTATCCGTAGCCGGTTTCGGGGCGGCTGGGATGAATACCCAGCACCACCATGTTCTCACCCTGCGAGGCCAGCTCAGCCGCCTGGCCAATGATCTTTTGAAACTTACCTTCATCGGCAATCACATGATCGGAAGGAAACATGCCGATGACGGCATCGGGATCGAGTCGCGCCAGAATAAACGCCGCCAGCCCGATGGCAGGCGCGGTGTTGCGTCCGATCGGTTCGGAGATGATCTGCTGCAGGCTAATGCGCGGGAGTTGGGCGGCAATGACCTCGTTCAGGTCGTCGTTGGTAATCACCCAGAAAGATTTTTCCACGGCCAGCGGCTTCAGGCGCGCAACCGTGTGCTGGATCATGGTGCGCTTGCCGTCCAGAGCCAGCACCTGCTTGGCGCGGAGCCTGCGGCTCAACGGTCAAAAGCGCGTGCCGCGTCCACCGGCGAGGATGACGGGATAAAAGTTTTTCATCGGTTTCCAGTTTCGAGTCTCAAGCTTCGAGTTGGGACGAAATCCTTCAGCATCGGAACCGTCACTTCTGGTCGCTGGGCACAGATTGCGGCACTTTGACTTCGTCCTGCGGCAAGCAGACATGCAAATATTCCAGGTTCTTCTCCGGGCGGACCCTGAAATTATTGATGCTGGCCGGAACCACCACCACCTCGCCGCGTGAAAATCGAACCGGCTCCCTATCTTTTGCCAGGACGAAACCGGAGCCTTCCAGCGCCACCACAATCTGCACCGAATAAGGCGGCATGTGACGGGTGATGAGGTGCTCCTTGCTCTCGGTCAAAGTGCGCTTGTTGACCACGAACCAGGGAGCGGTAATCAGATTCAGATTGCCGTTGCTGCCGCTGGGCGGTATCTTGCCGGCAAAAGTCTTCTCTTTAATCACATCGAAGGCTTCGCGCAGGTGCAGCTTGCGAGGACGGCCATAATCGTAAAGACGATAGGTGAGATCGGAATTCTGCTGCACCTCAACCAAAACCGATCCCGGGCCAATCGTGTGCGCGGTGCCGGCATCCACGTAGATCAGGTCGCCGGGCGTGAGATCGATCCAGTTGAGCAGCTCCTCCGCGCGGGTTTCGGCGATGGCGCGCTCCAGTTGCGCCAGCGTGGCGCCAGGTTTGAGGCCCAGAGCGATCTGCGCGCCTGGCTGCGCAGAGTGAACGTACCAGCACTCGGTTTTGCCGTTGGGCTCGCCGTGGCGGCGGGCGCCCTCATCATCAGGATGCACCTGGACCGACAACTTCTCGCAGGGAAAGAGAAATTTAATGAGCAGCGGAAAGCGGCTGCTGTGTGGCGCGGCCTCACCCACGAAGTCGCATCCAAACCTGCCCGCCATCGCGGCCAGGTTCTCGCCCGCAAACGGACCGTTAGCGACGCGGCATTCATCACCGGTGAGCCAGACCTCGCCTACGGGGACCTGTTCCGGCGTCCGCCGGTGCTGGTAGAGTGGCGCCAGATCGCGCGCTCCCCAGATGCGCTCGACAAACTGTGGGGCCAGGAGGAATGGATACAACTGAGACATGACGATAGAAGGCTATTGTATTTCAAAAGTACTCAGTACACGGCACTCAGTACTCAGAGGGCGGACGGCAGCAACTCTGCTTAATTTAGAGAGTAGCAGGGTACAGGCAGTTGCCAGGAGTTAAGTTCTCATTGGTAGAGACGGAGCATGTTCCG
>QIAW01000666.1 GCA_003225655.1 Acidobacteriota bacterium | reverse complement strand
GATCTTGCGCCAGTCCTTGGGTTTGAAGTTATGAGAAGTGAAAACGCCCGTGGCAGGATCTACCGTCGAAATTTTAGTAAAGGCATTGGCCGCGCCCCAGCCATTATCGCGATCATAGAAGTAGGTTTCACCATGGTAGCTGTTGGTACCGCTCTTGGTCACGGTATTGATAACGCCCCCGGCTGACCTGCCGTATTCGGCTGAGTAGTTTGAGGTATTGACCTGGAACTCTTCGACCGCAGCCTTGGGGGTCGAATAGCCGATGCGGTTGCGGCCGCGCTCATCGGCGAAGAAGGCCTTGTTGTTGTCACCGCCGTCAATGGTGTTGTTATTTTGAAGGCTGGTGATGCCGCGGAAGCTCAGCGAGCCGAAGCCGCTGGAGTCACTCACGACACCTGGAGTAAGCATGGCAAAGCTGGACCAACGTCCACCGTTGATGGGCAGGTTGCTGACGGAGGTTTGGTTCAGAGTGGGCGCGAACTCCGGCGAGGTGTAGTTGACTTGCGGGGTCTCGGATGTGACCTGAACCGTCTCTACCGTGCCGGCGACAGCCAGATGTGGCGAAACTTGCGTGAGGCTGCCCACCTGAACGACCACTTGCGGCGCTTTGAAGGGAGCAAAGCCCTGCTGGTTGACGGTTACGGTGTAGGCACCGGGCTGCAGTTGGATAATGCGGTAGTAGCCAGAGCTGTCGGTCTCGGTGGTTTTTTCGGCGTTGGTGCCCTCATTGTGAGCAACTACTTTCGCCTTGGCAACCACCGCACCGGTGTTATCAACGACCGTACCGCCAATGGCGCCATCGGTGGTGGACTGGGCAAAGGCGGCGCCGATCATCATCAGCGCGCACGTGAATGCCAGCAATACACGCGTGGAATATGAAGAAACCTGGTTGAAAGCACAGTACATTCGTTCAGTTGGTCTAGCTTGCTTTTGTTGTCTAGCCTGCTTTTGCATAACTCTCCCCCTCGTAAAATATTTTCTTAAGTTTCAGGAATGCCTGGATTCCGATGATTCATCATGCTACAGAAGCAACATTAATGGTTCGTTAAAAAACCTATTAAGACCGATAACAGCAACTTTTGTGGACTTGGCGAGTGTCAATCAAGCATATGGGCGCAAGGACTGATATTCAAGCGCAAAGGCGTTTTTGCGTTGTGGAAAAATCGGGTATTTGTGGAAAAAAAGACCTTAGGTTTATTAAACGGATGAGTCCAGGTGTTCGTCCGCGCGCGCGTGATATTCCATAGAAAAATCCAATGAGGTCGAGGCTGTCAACTGAGCCGGGCAGGTCCGGAATCGAGTCTGCCCTCTGTTACTATCTAGGCGTCTTAAAAATTGGAGCTTCATTTGGCTTTGTTGGCATCCCATAGCTTTTTGAATTTCTTGTCGATGAAGAGAATTGAAATTCCAAGTGGCCCAATTCAAGCCGCAGGTGGTTCCAATCTCCATCGGAGATTCTTCGCCTACGGCGCAGGATGACATTCTTAAAAAATTGACGAGTCTTTACAAACATCACATCCTCAAAAATCTTATGCGGCAAATTCCAATCTTTCTCTGGCAGCGAGCGGTAAAACAAATGAGCACACGATTCATTCGTGTTCTGGTGGCGGTGGCGGTCCTGGGTATTCTTCCGGCGGTGTTGGCGTTCAGCAACCTGCTGCCGGGCGGCGGATTAATGTGGCTGCCTTCGAGCAAGCAATTGATTGAGCCGGTGCCGGGGCAGCCGCAGAAGCTGAACAGCTTTCCTGTGACGATGGCTTTGAGTCCTGACCGGAAGTTTCTGGCGGCGCTGAATGCCGGCTACGGCACTGCGGAATCGAATTTCCAACAGTCCATTGCGGTCGTCAATCTGGAGAACAACCAGGTCACCGATTTTCCTGATGCGCGCCTGGGGCTGCACGCGCACCAGAGTTATTTTGAAGGCTTGGCATTCAGCAAGGATGGCAGCAAGCTTTATGCCTCGCTAGGTTCGGTGACCGATCCTGAGGGGAGCAAGCAGGGCGATACCGGCAACGGCATTGCGGTCTATAGCTTTGCCGAAGGAAAGATAGCACCGCTGAAGGTGATAGCGATTCCGTCGCGGCCTTTCGCCGGCCACAAGCGGCCGGCGTCAACCGACCCGGAGCATCCGGTGAAGGCGGCGACGGCATATCCCAGCGGGCTTACGGTTGTTGATGCGCAGGGAAGAGAGATGCTTCTGATTGCCGACAACCTTTCTGACGACGCGGTGCTGGTGGATGCGGAGAGCGGGAAGGTCGTCCGCCGCTTTGATCTCAGCCGCCATGATGTGATTCCTGCCGAGTATCCGGACTGCGCGATTGCCACGCGAAGCGGCAAGACCGGCTACATCAGCCTGTGGAACGCATCGAGTGTGGCCGAGCTTGATTTAGAAAACGGCGATTTGGAAAGCGGCAAAGTGCGGCGCATTATTCCGTTGCTGCCGCCGAGTAATAAGACAGACCCGGGTTCGCACCCAACCGCATTGCTGCTCAGTCCGGATGAGAGCGTGCTCTACGTGGCGCTGGCGAATGCCGATCGGATTGCCGCCATTAGCACCAAAACGGGAAGGGTAGGGTCGTATCTTTCAGCGAAGCTGCCGGGGCAGGAGTATGGAGGAAGTTATCCCATCGCCCTGGCGCAGAGCGAAGATGGCAAATGGCTTTTCGCCGCTAATGCCAGCCTGGATGCGGTAGGGGTGTACGATGTGGCGGCTCTCACGGAGAGCAAAACTTCGGAGCACAAAAAGTCAGAGCATAAAGCTGCGGCGCACAAAACTGATGTACAGGCGGCAGGGTTTATTCCTACGGAATGGTATCCGACGGCTTTGGCGGTGCGGCAGGGCGAGCTGTTTATCGCCAGCGGCAAGGGCACAGGTACGGGACCGAACAACATGCCTTACGTGCTGCATCCCAAAGATCCGCGCCGCACTTACATCGCTACCTTGTTGCATGGATCTGTAGCCCGGGTGAAGGTTGCTGAGGCGCAGTCCAATCTTGCTGAACTCACAAAGCAGGTGATGGAGAGCAACCTGATGCGCGGCAACGCGGATAAGATCGCTTTTGCCGCGGGTGGCAATCCCATCCGCCATGTTATTTACATCGTCAAAGAGAACCGCTCTTTCGATCAGATACTCGGTGATCTGGGAGCAGGCGACGGCGACCCCTCGCTGACTATGTATGGCCAGGAGATCACGCCCAACCAGCACAAGCTGGCGCGGCAGTTTGGCGTGCTCGACAATTTTTATACCAGTGGAGAGGTTTCCGGCGATGGACACGTCTGGTCCACGGCTGCTATTACCAGCGACTACACGGAAAAGACCTGGCAGATCGGCTATCGCAGCCTGGAACGCACCTATGACTATGAGGGTGACGTGGCCCATGGATATCCGCTGGAAGAGGGCTTCTCTGATGTTGACGAGCCCGGCACCGGGTATTTGTGGGGTAACTTCGCGCGGCATGGGATCAGCTACCGGCATTACGGAGAGTTCGTCGCCTCAAAATGGTGTGGGGTTAAACCGGGAGTGCAGTCGCCCACACAAGGCACACCACTGGAGGTGGGCGAGCCGTGTCCGCAAACGGCGATTCACAAAGGCGAGAAACTGCCGGATTATCTAGGAGAGCCGCATGGCAGCCTCAGCCCATGGCCGTGGGATGTCCCCATTCTGGCGCGCAACATCGCTACTAAGCCGGAGCTGCGCGGACATTTCGATCCGCGCTTCCCAGACTTTAATCTCAAGTTTCCCGATCAACTGCGGGCAGATGAGTTCCTGAACGAATTTCAGAATTTCGTCGAAGAACGCAAACGCACCGGCAAAGATATGCTGCCGCAATTCACGCTGCTGCGTCTTCCCAACGATCACACCGCGGGTACAAAAGCGGGAAGCCCGAAGCCGGCGGCCTCAATCGCCGACAACGATCTGGCGGTGGGCCGAGTGGTGGAAGCGGTTTCGCATAGCCCATATTGGGACGATACTGCCATCTTCATTCTGGAAGATGACGCTCAAGACGGCCCCGATCACGTTGATGCTCACCGCAGCATCGCTTTCGTGGTCAGCAAGTACTCTCCGCGGCCCGACGATGCAGGCAAGCCTTTCGTGGACCACAACTTCTACACTACCGTGAACATGATTCACACCATGGAGACGCTGCTGGGCGCGCCACCCATGAACAATAACGACGCGCATGCGGCCAACATGGCGCCGATGTTTTCCGGAGCTGGGAAGCAGCCGCCTTTTGACGCGGATTCGAGCAATCTGAAAAATGGGCGGCTGTATGAAGTGAATCCGGCGAATGCGCCAGGGGCAAAGGAATCTGCCGCTATGGACTTCTCTCACGCCGACGCGGTGGATACCGCGGTGCTCAACCGCATCCTGTGGGCCGACCGCATGAAATCGCGGCCGATGCCGGTGGTGAGGCATGGTTTGCGATGAGTTCCGTAGGAAGCAAAGCCTGACCGCAGAGGCCGCGGAGGGACGCAGAGAAGAATTTGCGCAATCTCATTGCTTCAAAGAATTTTCTGAACACGGCGCCCTGGTGTTGCATATAGGGCTTACACACAGTTGCTCATAGCCATAGAGCGACCAGAATGAAACGTTCAGGAACAGAAATCCCGGTGGTCCGATTGAAGCCGCTGGTGGTGCAACCTCCATCGGAGGTACTTCTCCCGCTTTGCGGGATCAGGATGACACGCGAGAAGTAATACGGATTGATTAGCCGGTGTTGTGCAGTCCGGCGGCGATGCCGTTGATGGTGGCGGCGAGAGCGTAGTTGAGCTCAGCGGTATTATTGCCGGCGCGCTTGCGGCGCAGCAATTCCACCTGAATCAGGCTCATGGGATCAACGTAAGGATTGCGCAGGCGGATGGAGCGGGCAAGCACGGGATTATCCTGCAGCAGCTCGGACTGGCCGGTGACGCGCAGCACCATTTGCAGGCTGCGCTCAAATTCGTCGCGAACCATCTCGAAGACGCGGCAGCGAAGCTGCTCGTCGGGCACTAACTCTGAATATAACCGGGCGATGCTCAGGTCCGCTTTGGCCATGGTGATTTCAACGTTGCGAATCAGCACGGAGAAAAGGGGGAATTGCAGCAACATTTCCTTCAGCAATTTTTCGCGGCTTGCGTCTTCACGCAGGAAATTTTCCAGGGCATAACCAATACCGAACCATGCGGGCAGTCCGTGGCGGCTCTGCATCCAGCCAAATACCCAGGGGATGGCACGCAGATCATCGAGCGAACGGCTCTGGCTGCGCCGTGGTGGCCGCGAGCCAATCCTGGCAAATTCCAGTTCATTCACCGGCGTGGCCTGTTCGAAGTAAGGCATGACGTCGGGATTTTCGGCGATCTTCTTCCGGTAAACCTCATAGGCCTGCTGCGACATGGCTTCCATGGCCCAATCCCAGCCGTTGTCGGCGTCGAGCTGCGCGTCCCGCGAAGCAGTCACAGCTTCGAGCGAGGCCGCGATCATCAGCTCGAGGTTCCATTCTGAAAGCACCGGGTCAGAGTACTTCCAGTTCATCACCTCGCCTTGTTCGGTGATTCGTATCTGGCCGGTAAATGCGCCGCGCGGCTGGGCAAGAATGGCGGCGTGGGTGGGACCACCACCGCGTCCGACGGTGCCGCCGCGTCCGTGAAAGAGACGCAGCTTCACGCCGCATTCGGCGGCAACCTTGTGCAATTCGC
>QIAW01000017.1 GCA_003225655.1 Acidobacteriota bacterium | reverse complement strand
GATTGTGACTGCATGCGAATACGGCCGTGCCGAACTCATCGTTTCGCTTCCCGCGAAAGTTGCCATCAAGGCGCACGCCGTGTTCCCGGGTCTTAGCTCGCTGGCGCTGCGCTGGACGAACCAGATCATGCCGCAAGTGGAGGGTACAGATACCGCCAGTAAGAAGGGCGCCGAGAGCGCAACTTCCATAACCGAGTCTTGGCTGACGACCCTTGATAAGCGAGCGGCCAAAAAGAACAATCAAATTCCGAAATTGAGACCGGTGACGCTATGACCATTACAACCAATTTTGCTCCACAACATGGCGAGAAGGAATTCTCGCGTCGTCCTGCAACATCGCAATTGGAAACAACACTAACTTTGGCGGCGGGCGCCGCGTTGGCGGGCATTGGCCTCTGGCGTCGTGGCTGGATGGGAACGGTGTTGGCTGGCGGTGGTGGCTACCTGATCTACTCCGGTATTGCCGACATCCGTCGCCCATACCAGGGCCGAGTTCGAGTGGGCTTCACCATCGTAAAACGTCCTCAGGAAATATATGACTTCTTAAGCGATGCCCAGAATTGGAACCGTTTCTTGCATGGGATTCACTTGGAGAGTCGTGGCGACGGGCGTCTGCGGCTAGCAATAGGCAAGCCTGGCCGCCTTGATTTCGAATCACGCATCGAGGTTACTGATCGCAAGCCCGGAGAGTACATCGCCTGGGCCTCAGCTGATCAAATGTTCGAACATCGCGGAGTTATCAATTTCAAGCAAGCCTCCGCGGACCGCGGCACTCAAATCAGCGTTGCACTGGAATACAAAGCTCTCGCTGGCCCGATCGCCCATTAAGCCTGCGCCGCCTCAAACAGTTGATGGAGGCTGGTGAAATACCCACGACAGCCGGGCAGCCCGTCGGTTCGCGTGGTTTGAGCGGCGCCGCCAGGAGAGTTCTTTATCGCGAACCGCAAACTGAAGCAGCTGCCGAAACGCGCCTTGCCGGCGATTAAGCGAAACTGAGGAGGAGTTGTGAAAGCACTTTGTTGGAAGGGAAAAAATAAGGTTCAGGTTGAGCGCGTAGACGAGCCCAGCATTCTGAATCCGCGCGACGCGATTATTCGGATAACCCGGACTGCGATTTGCGGCTCCGACCTGCACTTATATGACGGTTATATCCCTACGATGGAACCCGGCGACGTACTCGGTCACGAGTTCATGGGCGAGGTGGTGGAGACCGGACCAGAGCTAAAGAAGCTGAAGAGAGGCGACCGGGTGGTCGTTCCTTTCACGATTGCTTGCGGGCAGTGTTACTACTGCAAACACGATCTCTGGTCTGCCTGCGACAACACCAATCCAAATGCCTGGATGATGGAGAAGCTGTATGGGTATTCCGGTTCCGGGCTTTTTGGTTACTCCCACCTGATGGGCGGATATGCCGGAGGCCAGGCGCAGTTTGCCCGCGTTCCGTTTGCCGAGGTCGGGTGCATACCGGCTTCATGGCTGCGGAAAATTGCGACATCAACGCTGGAGACGTTATAGCCGTATGGGGATGCGGACCGGTCGGGCAGTTCACGATCCGCAGCGCTTTCATGCTTGGCGCAGCACGCGTCATCGCCATCGATCGTTTCCATGAGCGATTGAGGATGGCCAGAGCCGCGGGCGCGGAGATTCTCAACTACGCAGAAGTAGACGACCTAATTGAAGAGTTGAAATGGGTTACGGGGGGGCGTGGTCCTGACGCTTGCATTGATGCGGTAGGGTTGGAGGCGCATGGCAGCGGGCTTGCAGCGGCTTACGACGATTACAAGCAGAAGCTAAAGCTCGCGTTCGACCGTCCCACGGTCTTGCGACAAGTGATTCAGGCCTGCCGCAAGGGCGGCGTTGTTTCGATTCCCGGCGTTTACGGCGGCATGCTCGACAAAATTCCTTTCGGATCCGCTTTCGGCAAAGGCTTGATCTTCAAAATGGGCCAGACACATATGCATCGCTACACCGCGCCTCTATTGAAGAGAATTCAGGCCGGGGAGATTGATCCATCTCATCAAGGTGGTACTGGATCCGTGGCGGGAGGCAGAAGCGGCGTAGCACCCACCAGTAGCCACCCTCATTCATCAACATGCCGGTCGTACGAGTCATATTGCGATGTATCGAGGAGCAGGTGGCTGATTGTTCCTATGTGTTCTACTTTGGGCCCACGGGCACAGTTTGATTCAGCTTCTCAATGATGTCTTTGCTTGGCTTTCCGCCCTTGCACTCAGGATGGCCAAAGCCGCTACTGCTAACGCCGTTCTGGA
>QIAW01000143.1 GCA_003225655.1 Acidobacteriota bacterium | reverse complement strand
TGAATGCTGAGCGCTGACTACTTTCTTCAGGCCGCTTCTTCGGCTCCGGCTTTTTCCAGGTGTCCTTGTTCGTCGCGCGTCCAGCCAAATCTCGACAGCACCGAGCGAAAGAGGTGATCGGTGAGTTCATCCACCTGCTGCGCGTCGACGTTTTTCTCGAGCTGCTGGATGGCATCCCACTGCACGCTGAACTCTTCTTTCTTTTCCTTTTTAGGCTTTTCCTTTTTAAGCGGAGTGGCCCGCGGCGGATGATTCGACACCTCTGCCTCGACTCTTTTCTGAGTCTTTGATCTTACTTTCTTTGTCATAGTACTAAGTATTAGACGAGCGAGACGGCTGGGAGTTGCAAATTCAGCGGCTCTGCAGCCGCCTGAAGCGCAACAGGCAGAACTGTTGCTATTTTCTCAAGATGGGAACCGGCGAGCCATTCTTAACATGGCCCGCCGTCGATCAAAAAGCTGCGAAGGAATTGCTATTTGCCTTTTTCCTTGATCGAAACCAGCTCGATCTCGAAGATCAGGGTCGAGCCGGGGGGAATGTCGGCTCCCGCGCCCTGGTCTCCGTAAGCAAGGTCAGCGGGAATAAAGAGCTGCCACTTTGACCCCACGGGCATGAGCTGGAGGGCTTCAGTCCAGCCTTTGATGACTCCGCTCACGGGAAAAGTCACCGGCCCGCCGTGTTTAGTCGAGGCGTCAAACTCGGTGCCGTTGACGAGGGTACCGCGGTAGTTGCAGACCACGGTGTCGCTGGCCGCCGGCTTGGGTCCCGTGCCCGCGGTCAGGACCTTGTATTGCAGGCCGCTGGGCAGTGAGACCACTCCTTCTTTGGTTTTGTTGGCCGCGAGAAATGCCTCGCCCTCTTTCTTGGCGCTCGCGCTTGCTTCTTTCATCTTTTCTTCCTGCTTGGCCCTCATATCGGTTTGAAATGCCGTCATGGTGGCGCGCACCTCGTCATCGGTCAGCAAAGGTTTGGCGTCGTTGAGGCCATCTTTCAGGCCCTGGGCAAGAACATTCGGATCAACATCCACCGCCTGCCGCCGCATACTTTTTCCGATGTTAAGCCCGATGGCGTAGCTGACCTTGCTTTTCTGGTCGGTCAGCGTGACGCTCGAGTGAGCTGTGGCTGCACTGCCGGTTTTGGCCGCGGAAGCTGGCCGCTGGTTAGTAGCCGAAGAGCTTTGCGGCTTGGCTGTTGGAGTCTTCGAACTCTTTGCCGCCGCTCCAGTTTGAGCCGCAGCCACGCCGAAGACCGTTAGAAGCACCAGTGCACATCCCCATATCATCGCAGGTTTTTTCATAGGGCTATTGTCACATCCACAACGGCCATAGCGCAAATCGTGTGCCGGGAGCAATTCCAGAATTGGTGTATCCGCGCGGCGCCGGGGCTTCATCTCGAAGCCCCGGCACTTGCTTACCTTACTTACTTTCTCGCCACATTGGTTCCCACCACTTGCAGCTCATTGTTGACTGAGAACACGCCCGGCACCTGGTTGGCGGCAATATTTGCCATGTTCTTGTCTGTCGGGTTGTCGACAACGCCTTTTAGAGTCACATGCCCGTTCTCGACGATGATATGAATGGGCGGCACCGCAGACCATGAATACTTGAACAGGCCATCCTGGCTAAAGATGGCGCGGGCCACGCGACGCCGGATCTCATCATCCATCGGGGAAGGCGGCAGCACTTTGATTTGATTGACGACTTTATCGACACCCTCGATCTTCTTCACTACGCTCTCGGCATCCGATTTCAGGGTTGGGTTTACCGCTGCTCCTAACAAAGTGACGGTGTTGCCATTCACCTGAAACTCAAGATCATCAAAAAGCGAATAGTAAGGCAGCATGACTAATTCATGCCGCACCTCTTTGACGATGTGCTGTTCAGCCACACTGGGATTGCCGGGCCGGGTGGCCAATTGCGGGGATTGTGATTGTGGAGCCGCGCCGGATTGCACGGGCGAATTCGATTGCTGAGCCGGATTGGATTGCGCGGCAGGCTGCGACTGAGCGAATAGCGTTCCTCCCATGAGAAGAACTGTTGCAAGTACTTTCATATTTCCTCCTGCACTTTCGGGATCAAATATATTTAGTTAGTTAGATAATTGATCAGTTAGTTTAGATGCCGAATCCCTGAGCCTTAGTGGGCAACGCATGGCACACCTTTCAAGGCGATCAGGAACTCTCTCCAACCCTGCCGTCATGACGAATTACGTTCTGCCAAGAACAACGATGTTATCCACGATTTTTCTGCCGCCGGCATAGGTTTCAGCCGTTCGGACCGCGGATTGATGTTGTCTCTCGGTTTCGACGGTTCCATTCAGGAGAATCCTGCGACTGTCGACCCTGACATTAAGATTGCTCCGTGCAAAAAGAGGATCTTTGGCAAAAGTCTCATCAAGCTGGTGCTTAATCTCGAAGTTTGACATCTGCTGTGGAGCGGGAGCCAAGGTATCTGGCGGAAACTCCGGCACTAGTGGCGGCGGACCAAAGGGCAGTTGATGATGATATGGCTGGGTTTGTTGCTGGCTGAGAGTTAACGGCGAAAACAGCGACAATAGCAATAGAAGAATACACATAAGGCGTAGCATCACATCCTCCTTTCGTGCATTGCTTCACGACTGCATGCTTATTACATTCTCCCTCTGTCTTTCCCGAAAATTCAACACTGCTGGCCGGCTGAGGAGTTGGATGTAGCATTTTTCGCGTCCTCGGATGCCGGCTATATTACCGGGGCATCGATCGTTGTCGATGGCGGATTGCTCTGGAATTACCAGGAGCAGTAACATGGAAACGTCAGAGACAAGCCCTGCGGGAAGAGCAAGCGATGGATCAGGATAGTTCTGCCATCCCAAACGGCCGGCATACACAGTATTGTATGGCGCCGGCCACGCGCGGAAAGTTTGACCAGGCGTCTCTGATTGCTGGAACAACCAACTAATGAGCGACGCGAACCACGAAAAACCCCAACTGCTTCCCGCCGTTTTCTGGGCGGGCCTCTTATGCGGGATCTTGGATATCACGGCGGCTTTCGTTACGTGGGCCCCGCAGGGTGTCAAGCCCATCAGAATCCTGCAAGGAATCGCCAGCGGCCTGCTGGGCGCCAAGTCGTTCACCGGCGGATGGGAAACTGCG
>QIAW01000146.1 GCA_003225655.1 Acidobacteriota bacterium | reverse complement strand
CAGATGTTTCGGCTCATTCGCGCCCTAATTTTCTTGCGAATCCGTGCGCGTTCGCAGTTTTCCATGCTGGAAAGGGGCTCGACAATTAGCCGCTTCTATTTTTGCTGGAGTCAAAAAGAATCAGGGAAGCATCAGTGACGGTGGAATGGGCGACCGTGATCGTCGATGTGCTGGCCAGATCAGACCAAAGTCGGCGATCATGGTGATGGAGGGGTCGCTTCTTAAACGGAACTTTGGGTCGTGTTATAACACTATCCCTTCAAGGGAGGCATCAGCTTTGCCGATGATAATTGCGGATGGTCTAGCAGACCGTCGGGCTGGCTCGGGAAGACTAAGGAGTTACTAGTTCTGCTGTTCCGCTGACAGCTGGACTGCTTACGCCGCCGGCAATAAGGATGCGTCCGTCATTAAGCATGGTTGCGGTGTGATTCTGTCGCGCCTCCGTCATTGTGCCAAAAAGACTGAACTGGTGAGTTGCGGGATCATACAACTCCACAGTATCCAAGGCCTGCTGAATCCCGCCGAAGACGGGGCTACCGGTAAAAGCTCCGCCTATCGCCAGAACCTTGCCGACCAAAGATCCCCATGCCGGGTCCGTCAGTAGCAAAGAGACGTGTCGCTGCCGCGCTTGGAGCAATCCTCCCGTGGTTGAAAACGTCTGGGTCGCAGGATTGTATAAATCCGACGGGAGGATCTCCGAGATTCCACCACAGACCATGACCGTGCTATCGGGTAGCAAAGTGGCAGTGTGCTCGGTGCGGCCAGTGCTCATATCCTGCGGTGGATGGTTCGTCCATGTTCCGGCCAGGGGGCCACTGGTATAGTAAATCTCGGCAGTGGGAGTGCCGACATCGACAGGCTCCCCGTTTGAAACCGATGCGCCTCCCTCCACGAGGACATTGCCGTCCAAAAGAAGGTTAGCCGCGTGACGCTTTCTCTGGATGTTTAGCATGCCCGTAGCGGCAAAGGTTTCAGTCACCGGATTGAAAATCTCAGCGGTTCTGAGAGGCGTTGCGCCCTTTCGGCCGCCAGCCACGAGCACAGTGCCATTGCCCAGTAGTGTCGCTGTGTGGAGCGAACGTCCGCCGATCATTGAACCGGTTGAGCGAAACTGCCCTGTCGATGAATCGTAGATTTCAGCGGAAGCAAGGTCGCCGGTTGAGCTCTTGCCGCCTGTAATCAGCACCCGGTTGTTATCCTGCAATAGCGTCGCCGTTTGGCTCTTTCTTGCGTGTGACAATGAGCCAGTCAGCGTAAAGGAATTGTTCGCGGGATCAAAAATTTCCGCCGAGCTCAGAAAGACCGCATCGGTGCTACCTGCAGCCAATAAGACTCTTCCGTCCGCCAACAGAGTATCTGTATGCAGGTTCCGCGCGACCTGCATGTTGCCCAGCGATGTAAAAGCGTGCGTCACTGGATCGAGTATCTCTGCCGTCTGGAGCGTCTTATTACCAGTTAGCCCTCCCGCAACCAAAATTTTGCCATTCTGCAGAAGCGTGGATGTCATGCCCGTCCTATTCTCAGCCATCACACCGTCAGACGACCAGATGGTGGTGTTGGGATCATAGATCTCGTTTGTAGCTAGGAATCCGCTCTCAAGAGTAGTTCCGCCAATCACGAGGACTCGCCCATCTGCCAAAAGCCGCGCGTCGTGGTTGGAACGGTGATAGAGCATTTTGTGTGCAGCGGTAAAGGTCTGCTGAACCGGATTATAGATATCAACCTGGTCATGGGGACTTGTCCCGGAAAAGCCTCCGGTGACCAGCACCGTGTTATTGAGCATAAGCGTCATGGCATGGTTGGCGCGCGGAATAAGCATAGTGGCGGCCAAAAGCGTAAATTTATTCGTAGAAGGAGTAAACAACCACGCATCGCCAACAGGCTGGCGCCCAACATACCCCCCGGTAATAAGCACCGTGCCAGCGGGGAGCAGCACTACTGCATGACTCTTGCGATTGGTGGGCGAATTCGGTGTCTGCGTAAAGACCTGCGTACTCGGATCATACGTATCGGCCTGTTTTCCCCCGACGATCAGGACCCGCCCATCTGGAAGCAACGTCGCAGTGTGGCTTTCTCGAGCGATTGTCATGAGATGAGCTGCCAGCGTGAATTTACCCGTCGTCGGGCTGTATAACTCTGCTGTTTTTAGCAATGGCAGATCGCTACCTTGTTCACCCCCGGTGATCAGCACCGTTCCATCCGGGAGTAAGGTCGATGTGTGGAACGCCCGCGGAGAGTTCATATTGCCAGTCGCCGTGAAAGTGTCGCTCGACGGATCGTACAACACCGCGGAGTTGAGCCATGCAGTTTCATTCTGGCCACCGGTGATCAACACCTTGCCAGAAGGCAGCAGCGTTTGCGCGGCGGCCGCGCGATTGGGCGAAAGTGGTATGGTCGCGTCCGCTTGCCCAAAGCCGGCTCCGAAGGAAGCAACAAAGGTCAATAGCAAAGACACGCGAAATGATTTTTTCATGGTGAACAGTGGGTTTGGCCGGAGGAAGCCCTCTAAAGATGAAGACCCGAGATTAGCCGATAAAACCGCCAAGAGCAAATTTTTTTGATAGGATTGAGTTCACGAAGGCAAATTAGGCGTGATACTAGACAAGCCGCTGTATGCTATAGTCGCGCGAGTCGCGGGTGCACGCCTTGATAGAGAAATAGCTTGGTTGTTCCCTAGCGCCGGAATGTCACACTCAGGTCATTGGAGCAGGTCGTGGTGCCGGAGCCCCGCCGGTATCGCCGGTGGAATCGGTATAGGAACCGCCGTTCGCTGTCGTCACGATCAACATGCCATTACGGTAGACGTCAATCTTGGTTGAGGTCGCCCCGCTCCGGGTGAGACGCGCCGTATTTATTCCCGCCACCTTGCGCTTCGTGGCGCTGAGGGTAATAGATCCAGGTGTAGGCGTTGGCGTTGGGGTCGAC
>QIAW01000145.1:1286-10762 GCA_003225655.1 Acidobacteriota bacterium | reverse complement strand
ATAAAGATTAACCACAAGAGTATTTTCTAGCTGAAAATGTCCGCGAAATTATCCTGATTCTTTGTGTTCTTGGCTAAGGGCTAACGGCTAAGTGCTAAAAGCTTAAGGAATCAAATAGAATGAACTGTATCCTCGAAATTTTATGAGCATTCGCAATTTAGCTATTATTGCCCACGTTGACCACGGCAAGACCACGCTGGTGGACGCCATGCTGCGCCAGAGCGGAACGTTTCGCGCCAATGAAGTCGTGGCCGACCGGGTCATGGATTCCAACGAACTGGAGCGTGAGCGCGGCATCACCATCCTGGCGAAAAACACCGCTATTTTCTACAACACGGTCAAGATCAACATCGTGGATACGCCCGGCCACGCCGACTTCGGCGGCGAGGTGGAGCGCGCCCTCAAGATGGTGGATGGCGTGATGCTGCTGGTAGACGCGAGCGAAGGTCCGCTGCCGCAGACGCGTTACGTGCTGGGCAAGGCGCTCGAGGGCCTGATGCCAGGCCGCAAGAGGTGCTCAACGAGATCTACGACCTGTTCATTGACCTCGACGCCAAGGAAGAGCAGCTCGATTTCCCCGTGCTCTACACCAACGCCAAGGCAGGCACCGCCTCGACCTCGGCGAGCCAGCCAGGCACGGATTTGAAGCTGTTATTTGATGCGATCCTTGAGACCATTCCCGCGCCCGCCGGCGACTCGCACGCCACCTTGCAAGTGCTGGTGGCCAACCTCGATTACAGCGATTACCTGGGACGGCTGGCAATTGCGCGCGTCGTCAACGGAACGCTGAAGACCGGCGAAGAAGTGGGCATCGCCAAGCTGAACGGATCTTTAGAAAAAGTGCGCATCACAAAGTTATTTTCTTTTAGTGGGCTGAAACGCACGGATATTGTTGAGACGGAACTGGGCGACATTGTCGCTGTGGCCGGGGTGGAAGGCATCACCATCGGCGAGACCATCACCAACGCCGAAACTCCCGCGCCGCTGGCAGTCATCGCCATTGATGAGCCTACGATTGCCATGCAATTCACCATCAACACCTCTCCCTTTGCCGGGCGCGATGGGCAGTACGTCACCTCGCGCAACCTGCGGGAGCGTCTGCAGAAAGAGCTGCTGACCAACGTCTCACTCAAGGTAGAAGAAGCGGCCAACACCGATACGTTCAAAGTCATGGGACGTGGCGAGTTGCAGCTTTCAATCCTCATCGAAACCATGCGTCGCGAAGGTTACGAGTTAATGGTGGGCAAGCCCGAGATCATCACGCGACGCGACGCCAAGACCGGCAAGCTGATGGAGCCCACGGAGAAGCTGGTCATCGATGTACCGGAGAACTTTGTGGGCGTGGTGATCGAGAAGCTGGGTGCACGCAAAGGGCAGATGACGCGCATGCACAACCACGGCTACGGCCGGGTGCGCCTGGAGTTCAGTATCCCCAGCCGCGGGCTGATTGGCTTGCGCAGCGAGCTGCTTACCGACACGCGTGGCACGGCGGTCCTCAATTCGATTTTCGAGGGCTACAGCGAGTGGCTGGGCGAGATTCCTCACCGGCTTACGGGCGCGTTGATCTCTGACCGTCCCGGGGCAACCACGGCCTACGCGCTGTGGAACCTGCAGGAGCGCGGCGAGCTGTTCGTCGGTCCGGGGGAGGCGGTGTATGAAGGCATGATCGTCGGCGAAAACGCGCGCGAGGTTGACCTGGATGTAAACGCGGTGCGCGAGAAAAAACTCACCAATATGCGTGCTTCTACCGCCGATGAAGCCATCCGGCTGATTCCGCACAAGGCCCTCAGCCTGGAACAGGCAATTGAGTTCATCGAGGACGACGAATTCGTTGAAGTCACGCCGAAATCGCTGCGGCTGCGAAAAAAGATTCTTGCTGCGAACCGGCGCCCAAGGAAGGGCGCAGTGCCAGCGGGGGTGGAATCGTAAAGAAGTACTCAGTACACAGTACTCAGTACACAGTACTCGGTACTCAGTTCTCAGTGGGACCGTGCTGCACATCAGAATGTGGGTTTTCTGCCTGGATGAATGCGGAATTCCATTGTGCCGGCAGAACGAAACGACAACTGCTCCGTCCTTTTTACGGCACTATTCCCATGCGTTCTAAAACTATCAAATCGCGAAGACGCGGATAGAATTCGAAGAGCGTGGACAAGATGGCCACGCGACAGCCGGCGAGGATGCCAGCGCTATGTCCTGAGGACTGACGACTGCGGACTGGAGGACTAACACTGAGTGCTGAGTACCGGGTGCTGAATACCAATTAACAAAGGCCGGCTTGACGGCTCCGGCCTTTGATTTTCAAACTTACCTTAGGGGATGTGATGAGCGGACTATTTGCCCTTGGGGGCGATGGCATCTTTGGCAGCTTTTGCCACGCGGAATTTTACAACTGTCTTGGCTTTGATCTGGATGGGTTCGCCAGTTTGAGGGTTACGGCCCATACGGGCTTTGCGGTGCGCCTTCACCAAACGGCCGAGGCCGGGGATGACGAAGATGTCGTTCTTTTTGGTTTCTTTGATCGCGGTATCAGCGAGGGTCTCGAGGAATGTTGCGGCCGTTTTGTTGTTGGTTCCAACTTTTTCGGCTAGGTGTCGCACGATTTGAGATTTGGTCATACCTGCTGCCATTGAAATTCCTCCTTGAATTTGCGAGCAAAAAACGCTCGATGACCGCATGGTACAACAGTTTTCTGCTGTTGAGCAACATTTTCGCCAGATTTTATGCGGTTTCCGTGGACCTAGCGTTGTGGAAAACCGCGTCCTGCCTGCCTGGGCATGATCTCTCGAATCCCCGGTTTTGGCCAAAGTCAGGCATGAGAAAATAGAGGAGAGATGAGCTGCGCCCTCTGTAAACTACGGAAAGAAAAGCGTTTCTGCCCCGCTGTGCATGACAAAATCTGTCCGGTTTGTTGTGGGCAGGAACGCGAAGTGAGTCTCGATTGCCCCAGCGAATGCGTCTATTTGCAAGAGGCGCGCAAGCATGAGCGCCGTGGGCTGAAAGACCTGCCCCGCGAAGCGCTTTTTCCGCAGGTGGAAGTTCGCGAACAGTTTCTTTATGAACGCGAGCCGCTGCTCACCGGACTGAGCTTTGCCCTGGCCAAAGCGGCACGCGCCGACCGCACGTTGTATGACAATGATCTGATCGCGGCCGTCAGCGCCTTCGCCCAGCAACAGCAGACCCTGGTCAACTCCGGATTGCATGTAGGCGGCGCAAGCGTGTCACCGGCGCAGCAGACGATTATCAATGGCATCGAGGCCATGCTGGCGGAATATCGCGCTATGGAACAGAAACACGTGGGTTACTCTTCGCTGCGCGATTCCGAAGCGCTTCAATCGCTGGTCTTCCTGGTGCGTATGGGCTATGCGCGGACTTCAGGACGCCCGCGCTCGCGCGCGTTTGTGGATTTCCTATGCGAGCGATTTGCCGAGCAAAACGATTCCATCGCCGCGCCGCAGGGCTCCAGCATCGTGATTCCGTAGTGGCGCTTCAGAGTCGTAAGACTGACCATGGGCATAGCTTAGGATGTTCGTGGCGAGACTCGCCGCGGTCAGATTGCCACGGCCGTTGAGAAGCTAGGGAAACTGGGAACGATCGTTGCGGTCTCTTCCCTTTTTGAAACTGAGCCGATGGAAGTCACGCAGCAGCCCTGGTTTCTGAACTGCGCTCTTGCCCTCGAAACCGAACTCATGCCCAAACAATTGTTGAAGGCAATCCTGGGAATTGAGCAGGAGATGGGCCGTCGGCGCACGCAGCACAAAGGTCCGCGCTCCATTGATATCGACATTCTGCTGTTCGGGAATTCAGTTGTAGATACTGCCGGCCTGACGATTCCCCATCCGGCGATGCACGAGCGCCGCTTTGTGCTGGTGCCGCTGGCGGAGATCGCCCCGGCCGTACGGCATCCGGTGCTGAAGAAAACCATCAGCGAGTTGCGCGATGCACTGCCCGCCAAATTCCAAGTTTCCGGTTCCAAATTTCGAATTCCCTGACAAGAGTTCACCTCCGGCCTGGAATTCCGAGTGCCGGGTCAAGCACAGGCGAGGACGCCTGTACTACTATGCCCTGAATTCTTTTCTTTTCGCGACGATTTTCAAGGGGCCGGCATTCGCAGGGGCTAAAGCCCAAACATTTTGAATGACTTACGGCACGACTGAAGTCGTGCCCTGATACAAGTCATCACACACGACGATTCTTCCAAAACGTCTAAAGTCGCCAGCATTGCGGCTTGTCGCGCTGTGCCACAACGACTCTCGGTAGCTCGTGATGGGGTACTTCCGTTGCGAAGCCTTATCATAAATAAATTGTTGCTGGCTTGCGAAACCCGGTTTTAGTAAGATTAGGGCTCTATGCCGTTGCAGGCCCTACTTTTTTTGCGTGATCCGGAAGCATTGCGAGTGACTCGCCAGGTTTTCGACAGTTCCAATATCCTGTGCCAAGTGGGAACAAGCCCCGAACAGGCCATTGATCTTCTGAACAAACGCCGTTTTGACGCGGTGGTGGTCGATTGCGACGACCTGGAGGGCGGCAAACAAGTGCTATCGCAGTTGCGCAGCTCGCCTTCCAGCAAGCGCGCCATGGCGTTTGCCATCATCAATGGCGGCACCAGCGTGCGCCAGGCGTTTGATATCGGGGCCAATTTCGTGCTCGATAAGCCGCTCACCGCCGACCGCTTCGCGCGTACATTACGCGCCGCCCAAGGGCTCATGAAGCGCGAGCAGCGGCGCTACTTCCGCAACACGATCGAGACCGAAGCCGCCGTGTCGATGCCAGACGGAAAAGAAATGCGCGGCAGGATCTTGAATCTGAGCGAGGGCGGCCTAGCCGTGAAATTACCGGTGAAACTGGAGGCGGCCACCGCCGTGCGGGTGCGCTTCTTCCTGCCAGGAGGCCTGCGCATCGAAGCCAAAGCCGAAATTACCTGGAATAAGGAAAATCAGGGCGTGGGCATTCGCTTTATGCACATGGATGCGAAGATGCAACGCGACCTGGAGCAGTGGCTAAGCCATCGTTTTGAGGCGCAAAACGCGACCCACGTCAATGCTACAACGCGTTCGCGTTAGTCCCACGCTCGACACAGGTTCGCAGTTCAAAAATTCTCAGCAAAACTCCCATTGCAGGAAAAACACAGAGTGTGATTGAGTTGTCGCTTTGCATTCGGCGCTCCAACAAAAGCTGCTTCAATGATTGTGACATCGCTAGATCTTAAGAAAGTCATCGCACTACTACTAAAAAATAATGTTACTAAAGTGAAGGTACCACGGCCATCTGGCAACCAGGGTGTCTCTTAGTAGAAAATCTATTTCGAGCACCCTCCCCCTAATGGGTGTTTACATGCAGCCAGGTTTGTCCCTTGGGGTTGGCCGACAACAAGAGCGGACCTGGTTGCAGTTTTTTCGGTTTGCGGAAACGCTGCCCGGACCTCGCAGGATTCATTGCTGCCGCCCTGAAGAATTCAAATCACCTTTGCTTTTTTGCCTACGCGGAGCCAAACGAGCGCACCAGATAATTCACGATGTGATAGCCGTCGAGATATTTGTACGGGGATTCACCCGTGGTGTAGTGGCCGCAGGGCAACTCGACTGCTTTGAAGTCGAAATTGCGGCGGGCAAACTCTTCCACCACCTTGCGGGAAAATTCGGGCAGAAAGGTCAAATCATATTTGGCGTAGATGACCAGCGACTTCTTGGGCTTGATGGCAAATTGATCGACGTAGGATGTGGGGCTGATGGACATCCAAACCCGGCGCAGGCTTTCCAGGTCAATGGTTGACTCCAGGCTTTCGCGGATATGGCGCGTGGATTGCCCCGTCCAGACCACATCGGCAAAATACGTGGAGGCGTGATTGAAGACATTGACGCGCAGCCGCTCATCGTGTGCGCTGGCCAGAAAGGCATAGCACGAACCCAGGCTGGTGCCCATGACGCCGAACTGGGTATATCCCTGCTGGGCAAGCCAGTCGAGGCAGCAGCGGATGTCAATGACCGCCTGGCGCGTGGCATCAATGGTTCGGGCCACGTTGGAGCTGACAGCATAGTCGGCACGGGTAAGCTCTGCCGGCCGGCGGATATCGTGATACGGCGGGCTCATGCGCAATGCTGAAATTCCAAACCAGTTTAACGCGGTGCAAATGGAATTGTGGCTGATAGCGTCAGAGTTCCAGTGGGGCAACACCACCACGGCGCGCTGGCTACGGCGTCCTTTTTTTTCTTTGGCGGGGAACCAGCGCGCATTCATCAGGTTATTTTCCGCATACGGAGTACGCACCGGCGAAGTGAAGCGCAGAAAGTCAGCTTCCTTATCTTTTAATTTCGCCTCATCCTGGGGGCGGCTGCGGGTGGCAAACAGCTCAACCTTGCGCCTCTCTAGGCGAAAATCTCCGGGCACATCATAAGAAAAAAACTCATGACTGTGGCGCACGATGGTCTCATTCAGATCGTGCAGGTAGCGCTCATAGCTGGCGGCGCTGTGGGGATAGTTGCCGTTGACGAAGGGCCAAGTGCGTGTCCACTCGATGCCCCATTCAAAGGGGCGGACAACCCGATTGGTATCGGCGGTGGTGAGCCGGGTCTCCCAGTTGACCATCCATTTTTTGTAGAGCCTGCGCATGTGCAATCAGTTTATCAATCTTGCATTGAATTCGAGAAGCGCATCTGCTACGACACTGCACGACATTCATGCATTGCCGTTCTTTGTCGCTGGTTCGAAAAAGTTTAACCACAAAGGGCACTAAGGATCACGAAGGGATTCCCCGTCAAAAGCCATGCTCAAGTTTCGCTTACACATGACTGCTTCCAGCGCCAGGCGAGCCAGGCAATGGTGGCCAGCATGCCCACCCATCCTAGAAGGCGTACGAACGCGGCAATCTGTGTGTCATGCTGCAGCAGGCCCAGGCTGGAAAAGATGTGGAACCAGTCGTGTTCCACGTAATCCGAATCGCCGACGGTAACCAGCGGCAGTTGCTGGGCACGCGCGTCAGCCATGTACGCGCCGATATAGAGAAAATTTTCAAAGAAGAAAAAAGCGCAAAAGGCAGTGCCTGCGGGCTGGCGCCGCCACGCAAAGTAGACCGCAAGGGCAAAGGGCACGAACAGCTCGAAGATGGTGCCACCCCATATCATCAGGGTTTCGCCGAGATAGCTGAACAGGAGATGGCCAGCCTCGTGAACGATGAGGTTGGCATTATCAATAAAGAGATAGCCGCCGCGGTCAAGCAAGGCGTATAGCAAAAATGAAAGATAGAAGACCAGCCAGGCGACCAGGACAATGGCCGAGAAGGGACGCCACGGCTCGCGGAAGGAGTCGAGGAAGTCTGCAAGAAGTTTCGGGTTTTGAGTTCCAAGTTTCAAAGAAAACACATGACTTCGCCACAGAGACACAGAGGCGCAGAGAAAAATCTGTTATTCCACGTACTTCCTGGGCACGCGCTTGGAGATATTGCACAGAGTTTCATAAGGAATGGTGTGAGCGAGGTTGGCGTGCTCCCAGGCGCTGATGCGGCGCTCACCGCTCGCGCCCAGCAGCACCACCTCATCGCCGACGTCGGTCCCGGGGATGCCGGTGACGTCAATCATGGTCATATCCATGCTCACGTTGCCCACGATGGGGGCGTAGTCATTGCGCACGATCACGCGGCCCCGCGAGGAGAGGTGGCGGCTGAGCCCGTCGGCATATCCCACGGGCAACACGGCGATGCGCGCCGGCGCGGCGGTGATATAAGCCGCGTTATATCCGATGGGAGACTTGGCGGGAAAATCACGAACAGCGTGAATACGCGTCTTCCAGGTAAGCACGGGCTTGATAGGCAGCTCAAAAACCGATTCCGGCTTGCGGGTGATGGCCGAAGTGAAAGGGAGATAATATCCATACAAAGAGATTCCCGGCCGCACCAGGCTTCGCCAAGTGGCGTCGCGGCTCACAATAGCGGCGCTGTTGGCCATGTGGCAGAAGGTAGGGGAGAGTCCATTTTCAATGACGGCGCTGATGGCGTCTTCAAAGCGGCTGAGCTGCGCTTCGGTATCGGGCGCGCCCATGACCTCTGCCGAGGCCAGGTGCGTAAACAATCCTTCAAGATATACATATTCGGCGGATCGGATGGTCGCGGCAAAGGGAGCGATTTCGCTTACCGGCAATCCCAGACGTCCCATGCCGGTATCGACCTTGAGATGAACAGGGACGCGGGGCGTGCGCAGGCGTCCGCCGTAGCACTTGTGCGCCGCCGCTTCAAGCAGCTCAATGTGGTTCCAATCCCAGACGGCGGGCGTGAGATCGTGCTCGACAATCGCGACCTCATCTCCACGCCAGAAGCCGGACATGAGGAGAATGCGTCCGGTGATGCCCTGGCTGCGCAGCACCAGACCTTCATCAGGAGAGCTTACCCCGAACCATCCGCAGCCTACCTGCTGCAAGGCGCGCGCGCATTCGACTGCGCCGTGGCCGTAGGCATCGGCCTTCACGACCGCGCAGACCAGCGCCAGCGGATCGACAAAATCCTCAATGCAACGGTAATTATGTTGAAGCGCGGAGAGTGAAACCTCCGCCCATGTGGGGCGCATACGGTTCCTGTGGTGAGCGCATTATAAATCCAAGGGGGAATTCAACCGAAAAAGGGCCGCGATGACCGCAGCCCCTTTAGATTACCACCTGTCGCCGTAAATTCAATTGCCGGTGCAGGTGTAGTGCACCGAGCCATTTGGGGTGCCTCCGACCATCGATATGCTGCTGCCGCTGTTATAGGTGATGGCCAGCGTGGAAACCGATGTTATGTCTCGTGCCGTGCAGTCGTAGGTGTTGGCACCCGTGAATACCGCGGCGCCGGCAAAGGTCGTTGTAAGGGTACCAAGGGCGCCGAGAGTCGCTAGCTGAGTAATCGTATGAGCGCTGGCGAGTTTGGTGCCGCTGGCGTCATACACAGTTCCAGAAAGGCTGGGCACGTCAGTCGCCTGGATGGCCGAACTCTGCCAATTCGTACCATCGCTACGCAGGTAATTTCCCGCCGCGCCCGAGCTGCTCAGACCGGTGCCACCGTTGACTCTTGGCACTGTTCCCGACAAAGTCGCAGTGGAAAAGTTCACTGAGGTTGCTGGTCTGGAATCGGAGAGCCGCGTGTCGTTGGCCTGCACCAGATGGCCCGCTGTAGCATCAGCCGAAGAGGTGGTAAGAGACAGGTTCGCGCCGGGCACTACCCCGGTCAGAGTAGCCGTTCCAAAGTTCAGCGAAGCTGCCGCTCGGGAATCCGAAAGTCGCGTGTCATGGGCTTGCACCATATGGCCCGCTGTGGTGTCAGCCGAAGACGTTGTAAGAGACAGATTCGCGCTGGGCACTACCCCGGTCAGAGTAGCCGTTCCAAAGTTCAATGAAGCTGCCGCTCGGGAATCGGACAGCCGGGTGTCATTGGCTTGCACCAGATGGCCTGCGGTAGTGTCAGCTGAAGACGTGGTAAGAGGCAGGTTGGCGCTGGGCACTACACCGGTCAG
>QIAW01000145.1:0-1253 GCA_003225655.1 Acidobacteriota bacterium | reverse complement strand
TGTCAGCGGAAGACGTTGTAAGAGACAGGTTCGCGCTGGGCACTACACCGGTCAAAGTAGCCGTTCCAAAATTCAATGAAGCTGCCGCTCGGGAATCCGACAGCCGCGTGTCGTTAGCCTGCACCAGATGGCCTGCCGTAGTGTCAGCGGAAGAGGTGGTAAGAGACAGATTCGCGCTGGGCACTACACCGGTCAGAGTAGCCGTTCCAAAGTTCACCGAAGCTGCTGCTCTGGCATCGGAAAGTCGACTATCGTTGCCCTGCACCAGGTGGCCTGCGGTAGTATCCGCTGAAGACGTGGTGAGAGGCAGGTTGCCGCCAGGTACTACACCGGTCAGGCTTATAGTTGGGGTGGCCCCGCCGCTGGAAGAGAGCGGAGAACTTGCGCCGACGCTGGTTATAGTACCAGCGTTGCTGCGCTCTTCTGCAGGGAACAAAGCTATGAGTGAGGTCCCTGAAGCGCCCGTGGTTATGGCTCGGCCGATCACTTGTACGCCCGTCGGATACGTTGACCCTGAATCATGGCAGTTTCCTGCCACAGTCGTACTCTTCACTACGTACTCTCCTGCAACCGTCGCACTGTCGAAGACGCAGTTGGCAGTTCCCAGGATCGCCACCTGCGCGTTATCGGTAGTACCTGCTCCGCCGATCACACGCTGGCGTTAATGGCCTGGGAAGGATTTCCCATCAGCTCCACCAGTTGGTTCAGCACGGTACCGGTTGTGCCTTCGTTGGGTATGGGCACGCTCACTGTCCCGCTGGTCTGGATGTCCCCGCTGAAGCTGGCCGTCGTTCCATTGAGCGCACCGACAAGAGTTCCGCCTGCAAGCTGCAGATAACGCGCGTCATTCTGTGCGGTGGTGTTGAAGGAGGCGGCTGAGTTGCCGCCAAGAGCCAGGGCATTGTTCGCCGTCGTTGCCGTCGTCGCCGTGGTCGCGGTGGCCGCGTTGCCGCTGATATCAATGTTGTAGCTTCCACTCAGCCGGTCCTGCGGCACTATCCCGCTGCTCAGGTTGCTGGCATCGAGGTTGGTCAGCGCCGAACCGTCGCCGCTAAATGACGTGGCAGTTACTCCACCGGTAATGCTCTGGTCGCCGGTAAAGCTGTTGCTCCCGAGCGTTGCCGCGGTTCCCGTGATCTTTGCCGGGCTGATGCCGCCGTCGGCGATGTTGGCATTGGTGATCCCGTTAGCAGCTACGGCTACGGTGGGAGCCGCCGCCGTTCCGCCAATCGTGATGGAACCATCAGCCGCGG
>QIAW01000144.1 GCA_003225655.1 Acidobacteriota bacterium | reverse complement strand
AGACTCGGCCGTGGAAACCTTGTCACCGCTGACAATGGGAGCATTGAGCGTGGCCGCCGCCCAGTCGCCGGAATCACCTCGCTGCGTGGAGACGTCACCGTGAATCAAACTGATGCGCCCTACGCCCGGCTCAACCTGCACCGGCGCCTGCGCCCGGGCGCTGCCCAGGCACAACAGCATCATCAGCAAGATCGCAATCTCCACTAACCCGTTCTTCACAACCCATGTGTTTTTCATGGCGTGCCCCCTTAGGCCTATCCTCATCGTCTTCCCTCTTTACCCTGAGTTCCCCGCCCTCCCTTTAAGAGCCAAGGAATGTTTGCCCTATATGTGGCACGCCGGGTGCCAAAGTGACATCTCTCACCGGATAACCGCAAATGATTGATTCAAGGTAGGATAGTAGTGCTGCTCAGATGACCTCCACTCCTCTGCCCCGCACGCCATTGGTGGAGTTCAACCACCGGTGGTGGATTTCAACCATCCCGCATGGATTCATTCATGACGATAAATAAATAGACGATAAATTTAAGGTCATTGACCTCCGGTGCTCTGGTGCGCCGGGCTACTCGAAGTTAAGCTGCGGCCGATGGCCCCCCTTCTTCTTTTGGCCGTGTTTCTGTTCGCACAGGGCGGCGGGATATACGCGCCGGTGCGGGCCCGAAAACCCAGGCTACCCAAGGTTGACCGGGGCGCGTGCCCGTTTGAAGGCTGCCAATTCGGCACATGGACTGCTCAGACTGCCATCCCGGTTTATTCCACGTGGAAATCACAGCCATCCGGAAATCCGGTCCGCACTCTGCAAAAAGGAGAAAACATCACCGCAGTCACTGGCATTCACATCACCTACAAGCCAACCAGAATTCAGATGACCAGCGCGATCCCCAAATATCACCTGCAAGCCGGGGACACCGTATTGCTGTACATGAGCCAGGGCGAGGGGTTCTATACGGCGTGGTTCAACGGATATTGGTTTGAGAATTTCGATGGCAGTGGTGGCCTTAAAAGATGGTTCCGGCTGCCAGAAAAACTGTGACGCGGTGCTGCTTGATAACGGCCAAACGGTATGGTGGGTAAAGATCAAGACCAAAGAGGGCCAGGTCGGATGGGTCAAAGATATGAACTTCGACGGTATGGACGCACTGGCCCAGATGCTTCCTCGTCCCATCTGGACCTCAGGTGTTCTGTTGCTCTTCTTATAAGACAAAAGCCTACCGCGGATTTCACGGATTACGCGGATTTAAAAAAACAGTTAAAGCTTTCGGCGCAGCTTAAAAGCCGTCCCCTTCCGAAAGACTATTTGTGAGACAGCTTCTGAGTACTGAGTACTGTTTTTTCTACTCCCCTTCGTCCGCAATGCCGATCTTTGACAGGCGGTAGCGCAGGGCGTTGCGGGAGAGACCGAGCAGGCGCGCGGCGTGGCTTTTGTTTCCGTTGGCCCTCCGCAGGGCTTCGCGGATCATCTCATCTTCCCACTGTTCCAGCGTCATTCCCTCGGGCAAAAAGTTAATGCCGGAGTTATTTGACTTTACCCGAGGGGCATCCAGGTGAATTTCAGGGAGCTCAAGCACAGAATGGGAGGCCAGCGCCGCCGACCGCTCCACAACGTTCTGCAGCTCGCGCACATTTCCCGGCCAATGGTGGTTCACCAGCATCTGCAATGCCTCAGGCTTGACACCGGTGATTTTCTTGACCGACTCCGCCGAGAAGCGCGAGATAAAAAGCTGTACCAGATCGGGAATGTCTTCGCGGCGCTCCCGCAGCGGAGCAATGTCAATGGGAACGACGTTCAGACGATAGTAAAGGTCTTCGCGAAAGGTACCCTCTTCGAGCGCGGCGCGCAGGTCGCGGTTCCCAGCCGCTCGAACTCGCGCTCCTGCAGCACGCGCAGCAGCTTGACCTGGGTGGTCGTCGGCACGTCGCCAATCTCATCCAGAAAGAGCGTGCCTTTGTCAGCCAGCTCGAATTTGCCCGGCTTGCTGGCAGCCGCGCCGGTGAACGCGCCTTTCTCATAACCGAACAGCTCGCTCTCCAGCAGATTTTCCGGGATCGCGGTGCTGTTGATCTTGATGAAGGGTCCCGATGCGCGCCGTGACTTCTCGTGAATGGCGCGGGCGATCAGGTCTTTGCCCACGCCGCTCTCGCCTCCCAGCAGCACGGTGGAGTTGGTTTGCGCCACCCGCTCGACCATGGCCAGCACCTCTTGCATCTTCGCGCTGCGGGCCACGACATTGGGATGTTCGTAACGCTGCCCCAGAGCCTCGCGCAGTGAGCGGTTCTCTTCGCGCAGCCTGCCGGCATCGAGCTCCTTATGGATGACGATGCGCATCTCGGCCAGTGAAAATGGCTTCAACACATAATCGCCGGCGCCGGCCTTCATTGCCTCAACCGCGGTCTCAATGCTGCCAAAGGCGGTCATCACCACGACCGGCAGGGTTGCATTAAGGCGTTTGGCAGCCTGCAGGAACTCCAGGCCGCCCATGCCCGGCAGCTTCAGGTCGGTTATGACAATATCCACGGGCTGCTCACGCAGAAGCTTCAGGCCGGTCTCAGCATCGGCAGCGGAAAGCGTGGTGAAGCCGTCTTCGCCTAAATCAAGCTCGAGCAGTCGGCGCATTTTGGCTTCGTCTTCGATAATGAGGATGGTCGGCATTCAACTACAGCTCCAAGCTGCAAGCTCCAAGCTACAAGGGATCACTGAGCGCGGACAACTTCTGGCTGCCATCATTTCAGCCGCTTGCCCGGTTTACGATGATACCGTTACATTCTCCACCGGGAAGAAGAGCACAAAGCAGGCGCCGCGGCCGGTGTTGTCTACGCGGATGAAGCCGTGGTGCTCATCCATAATCTTGGAAACAATGGATAGCCCTAATCCTACGCCTGTCTTCTTGGTGGTAACAAAGGGATTGAAGATTTGCTCGCGCTGTTCGGCGCCGATGCCGGGTCCCGTATCCTGCACGTGTACCTCGACCCCGCGCCGGCCCTTGGTCTGCGTCTCAAAAATCTGCACGCGCAACGTTCCCCCTTCGTCGCCCATGGCCTCGTATGCGTTTTGCACCAGATTGATGAACGCCTGCTCGCAAAGATTTTCGTCTATGGGCGCCAGCAAGTGGTCTTGGGCATAGTCGCGCTGCACTTCGATTTTGCCTCCGTGCCATTGATCGCTCACCGATTTCAGCGCGCGCTCCAGCAGCGGCGTCAGCTCCTGAACTTTCGTCTCAGCGTGCAGTGGCCGCGCGAAATCCAGAAAACGGGTGACCAGCGCGCTCAGCCGGTTCACCTCGCTCGAGATATATCCCGCCAGCTCGGCGGCCAGGGGTTCAGCAGTCTGCAGCTTCTTGTTGAGCATCTCTGCCGAGCCCTTGATCACGCCCAGCGGGTTGCGAATTTCATGCGCCAGCCCGGCGGAGAGCTGTCCCAGGGCGGCCAGACGCTCGGAGCGCCGCGCCTCGGCTTGGGCCCGCTCCAGCCGGCGGTTGGTTTCTGAGAGCTCCTCTGCCAGCTTCTGGTAAAGCTCCACCTGGCGACGGCTCTCGACCACAAAACGGTTCACCACCATCCCGGCCAGAAAAAAGAACAGAATGCGGATGGCCAGCTCGGCAATACTTGCCGTGGTTATCTCGAACTGCTGGTTCGCGGGGATCAGATAAAAACAGTAGGAGGCCGAGGCCAGCAGAGTCCACAACAGCGTGCCCAACGGGCCGAAGTAAATTGCAGCCGTGATCACCGGCAGATAGTAAATAGGATAGTAACTGCTG
>QIAW01000016.1 GCA_003225655.1 Acidobacteriota bacterium | reverse complement strand
GCATCGATAATCTCCCTGTGGGTGGAGGGGTCGTAGATGTGGGCGCCGATTCACCTTCCACACTGCCCTTTGGCACGCCAAACCGGAAGGCGTTTGATCGTGGGCCGTCGGACTTTGACCATACTCACCGCTTCGTCACATCGTACGTTTGGCAGCTTCCGGGACTTAACGGCCAGAACGCTCTTGTACGCACGATTCTGGGCGGATGGCAGGTCAACGGTGTGATGGCGTGGCAAACCGGCAGGCCCTTCACGGTGGTTGCCGGCAAAGATATATCCAAGAGCAACCTGAACAACGATCGCGCGGTGCAGGTAGGCCCGGCTTTCGGTCCTGGCGCCTGTGCGTTCAACAAGTTCACGAACGTTCCCAGTCCTCAATCCTGCGTGGATTTTCTCGTTCCCAACAACCTGGCGTTCACTGTACCCGCTGCGTTGACCTTTGGTACCACCAGCAAAGGACAATTCCGCTGGCCCGGAGCTTTCAACTGGGATATGGGCCTGGTCAAGACCTTCCAGATCACAGAACGCGTGGGAGTACAGTTCCGCGCCGAGTACTTCAACATTCTCAACCATCCAAACTGGTCAAGTGACGACGCCAGCGTCAATCCCGTCGCTAATGTCAGTTCGCCTACATTTGGATCAATTCGAGTGGCAGATGATCCGCGTATCGGTCAACTGGCGCTGAAGATTATCTTCTAACCAGGATGATCTTGTAGAAACAAACAGACCGGTTTTACAGATGTAAAGCCGGTCTGTTTTTTGTTTGTAGATTTCGTTTTGGTAATACCCTATTCTCATGCAAGCAACAGCTCCAGCATCCCCCCTGCTGAGTTAACAATTTCCTATTCCATTGAAAGGATTCTGAGGGATGAACAAGAAGTTCGTATACCTATGTGCAGCAATATTGATCGCATCTTCGCTCTTATGGTTAGCTCCTGAGGGGTGGGCCGCTACGGAATCGCTGGAGTCCTCCGCTCTGCGAGTTGAAGTTAATACCAGTCCTTATTCTTTTCGGGTTCTGGAGCGTTCCACCGGCGAGGTACTGCTTTCCCAAAACCGTACGGCCTTCACATCGGACCGTCACTTTGTGACCGAAGCAACCGACGTCAAGAAGCAGCCGCAGACGCTGCAGGCCACACTGGTGCTGGCGGGGACCGACAAAAAAGCCCACGTTACGTTTACCTTCACCAGTCCCGATGTGTTGCAGGTCAAACTTGCCTCGGACGATACTGCTTCGGGCGAGACCTACGAAGAGTTCAAGGACCAGAATGAACATTACTACGGCATTTGGGAGTATCCCTTTGCCCAGGGGATAGACAATCGTGGCGTCGACCAGGATTTTCTCGGCTTCCGCCGTGGACCTGATGTGAACTATGACAGCGCGCGCGCACCTTTTTATATGACATCAAAGAAATACGCGCTGTATGTTGAATCCACCGCCCAGGCGCATTACACAATTGCCAAGGAAGGAAAGACGAGCTTTTCCTTTGCCGAACCACAATTGATCTATAACGTTATCTACGGTCCTTCCTATGCCGAAATGCTGAACCGCTACAACTCGCTGGCCGGCTCTGCCTTCATGCCTCCACTCTGGGCTTTTAGCAGTATCTGGTGGCGAGATGATAACCATGAAGATCTGCGCAAGGCGGCGAACGCGCAGGAGTTGGTGATGGATGACGCCGATCACTTGCGCGAGTTGCACATCCCCTCCGGCGCAATATGGCTCGACCGCCCCTTTGGCACCGGCCAGCAGGGCTGGGGCAATATGGATTGGGACCCCTCATTCCCTGATCCACCAAAGATGGTCCGCGACTTGAAAGACCGCGGAATGTTTCTGCTGATATGGATTGCCAACCGAAGCTGGAACCAGCTTTATAAGGAGGGGACGGAAAAGGGTTACCTCTTTCCCGGGATCGAAGAAAAGGTAGGGCCGGCCGCTGACGTGCGCCGCCCTGAAGTCTACAACTGGGCAAAAGACAAGCTGAATGTCTACGTCCGCCTCGGCATCAAGGGATACAAAATTGACCGCGGTGAAGAAGAAGAAGTGCCGCATTCGGTAGAAAATCTCAATGCTGTTCTTTACCCCAAACTCGCGGCCGAAGGCCTGGAAGACGCCTACGGAAAGGATTATTTCGTCTTTTCGCGCAACGCCAATGACACCGCCCGGAAATATACAGCCATCTGGAACGGTGACACACGCGCCACGTTTGGTGGCCTTGCTGTTTCCATCAAGACTGGGCTGCGCAGCGGGACCATCAATTTTCCCATGTGGGGATCCGATACCGGCGGTTACATCAACCACCCTCCTCCGACCAAAGAGCTTTTCGCACGCTGGCTGGAGTTCAGCGCCTACAGCCCCATGATGGAAATTCTGATCGGTCCCAAGCGCACCATCTGGTATGACCATGATCAGGAGTTGATCGACATCACTAAAAAGTACGCCGTTGCGCATCACGATCTCATCCCCTACACGCGGTCATATATGTATGAAGCCACGAAAACCGGAATGCCGATCATGCGCTCGCTGATCTTCGCCTATCCCGCTGATCAAAAACTATCTGACACCTGGGATGAATATCTCTACGGCGCCGATCTCCTGGTCGCTCCGGTCGCAACCGAAGGCGCGACCAGCCGGAGCGTCTATCTGCCCGCCGGCCAATGGTTGGATTACAACGACAAGACCGCGCTCCACAAGGGACCAGCCACCATCACGGCGAACGCCCCACTGGGAACAATTCCCGTCTTCGTTCGTGAAGGCGCAATCATTCCCCGCGGTGACATCCTGAAAGCCAACAACAATTGGAACGCTAATTGGACCCCCAAGCTGCGCATCGAAGTCTTCCCTTCAAGCAAGGGCGCCAGTAAGTTTGATTATTTCACCGGAGATGCGGCGCAAACCATCACCGTCTCTCCTAAAGCTAAAGGAATAGAAATCAGTTTTGCCGACCTGGGAGTGAATGGAGATCTGGAGGTATATTGCCGGAACGCGACCCGCGTGGTGCGGAACGGCGTGCCTCTTAAGGCAGGAACGGACTACAGCTATGACGCGCACGCACGCAAACTCAGCGTCACGTTCCAGGGAGCAACGACGCTGACACTCCAGGGAGCACGTAGCCTGTTTACTTCCCCTGTGCACTAAGCACGGAGGATTTCATGAGTCACGCGTGGTTGGCTTTTTCTGCTCAGCCGCGCGTGACTCGATCTCTTCTCGCAGCGAGGTTTCCTGTTCGGCGTCTTTGGGTGCAGGTTGGCCTTGCTTCAAACGCTCAATCTTCTGGTGCAGGCGTTGGGCTCTCTCGATCTGCTCTTTCTTTGGGTCCGCTGGCTTTGGATCCGATGATGCATCTGCCATGCCTGCCCTCCTGATGGCATAGGATGAAGACTCAGCCTCTTATCGCGCGGAGGCTGAATCTCCGCCATCTATTCTGATGCCGTTCCGCTTCCAGCCGCTGCTTTTATTGTATTCAGCTTCTTAATGTAGTCGCGCAGTCTTGTCGCCCGTCCTGCACTAGTGTCAGAAAATGGGGCGAGCGCCGCGGCGGTCAATGTGGCGGGATTGGCGGGTTTAATGCGATAGCGCTCACTCTTTCGGACCTCACGTACTTGCGAATCCACCAGCTCTCGCAGGCTCTTTCCGTTGTTGCTCTGAATCACCCCCAGATCGCGAAGCACGGCTTTGCCGCCCTGAACAACGATCTGGTACCAGTGATTGTCCGCGGGATTGCCAAAGCTCACATATCCGTCGTCGAGCACGTCGTGAGGTTTGGGAATGTTTCCACCAAAGCTGTAACGGACACCGGCTGCCGCTTTGGGATCGTAAAACTGGGGGGTGATAAAATCCGAGACCTTCACGCCATTGACCGTGTAAGCAAACTGGTCGCCCTCGCAAGGATCGCATACCTCTACGAGGTAGGTGACCCGATGCAGCTTCGGCAATCCCGCCGGCGCCGGCTGCGGAGGCCGGCCGGCAATCGTTCTGTTGCCGAATGGGTCAGCCAGCATCTCCAGGACTTCATGGCTGGTGGTCAGTGGCCAGTTATCATCCACTTGGACCAGCGAGAATGGCTGGCCGTTGTCATCCGTATGATAGCCGGCTGCTCCAGGCTGGTTGATGTCATCACGCAAGATGACCGGCCAGTAATCTGGCGGGACTGAATCTAATTTGTCAAACGCATCCACCGTTGCGCTGACACTCCAAATGGGGCCAAAGTCGCGTGTAACCTGTTTTTGCAGGGCGGCGGAAACCGCCGAGACCTGGTCGAGGGTAACCGCTTGGCTTTCCGAAACTAAAGCAACGTGATATGGCAAAGCGCTCATGATAAGCCTCCCGTCTAAACTTGGAATTTTGAGTGCGAAGCCAGCAGAAGCAGTTCCACAAAACCTGCTTATTCCGGCGTTCATTTAATGTTGGACTGTACAGCCCTTGAAGCTTCTCAACTCCTGGATTAAATCCGTTTCATCGAGACGCCCACTGTTCCATAGTGTAGTTCGCCCGCCGTGCGTTTCCGATTTTTATCGCTTCGAAGGGAAGAATACAAGCGTTAAGCGTCGGCACAAGTGTTTGCTTTTTTCATTTCAGGAAATTCATGCGTTTTTTCCCGGATCAGGAAATCTGGCCCGTAATTCGGCTTTGTTGACGATATCAGCGATTCTGTGCCCGCTCTCGGCCAAATGGAGGGGCTGGCCCCGAAGGCAACGAGGGGCAGGCGAGAGCGCAGGTTTCCGCTCAGCACCTTCGTGCTAACATTCTAAAGACAGTTAGCAGCAAAAATTGATAGCGAGCAAATCCATGGTTTTGAGATTCCGAAGCCATCTCAGAGCTGGCTGGCTTTCAAGCAATTCCCTTTAAATCCACCATGGCCAGAACACAACCTTTGTGGAAATGCGATAGCCAAGCCGCGCGTCTGGCAGAATTGACCGCCCGCACCGAGGAGGTCAAAGAGTCGCCGCTGCGCCGGGACGTGCGTTCTCTGGGGATCATCCTGGGCCGGGTCATCAAAGAGCAGCGTGGTGAGAAGCAGTTCCAGACCGTGGAGCAGCTTCGTGAGCTGCTCATCAAGCATCGTCAGCAAAAGAAGAACCCCGGCACCGGTCCGGTCCCGATCGGTTCCACGCGGCAGCTCATCGAGCAGATGAGCCTGGCCGATGCTTATTACACCACCAAAGCATTTTCGATTTACTTTGAGCTTACCAACCTCGCGGAGACCAACCATCGCCGCCGGCGCCGTCACGCCGCCCAGGCCGACCCCGAGAGGCCTCCGCTACCCGGCTCGTTGATCGGGACCCTGCGGCGGCTTCGTAATGCCGGGGTAAACGAAGGTACGGCACTGGAATGTCTGCGGCAGGTGCGAGTTATTCCAGTGTTCACGGCTCATCCCACCGAAGTGGCGCGTCGCACCGTGCTCTCCGCCCGCCGTCGCATCGCCCAGCAGTTGGCCCTGCTCGATTATCTTCCTCTCAGCGATGCCGAAGCCGGCAAGCGCGAGCAAATCATTGCTGCTGAAATTTCCATACTCTGGCAGACCGATGAAGTCCGCCAGCGCCAACAGACGGTCGCAGACGAGATCAAGATGGGACTCGACTACTATCTGATTTCAATTCTGGATACTCAAGGCCGGTGAGCTTTCCAACGTTGTCTACTTCGGCTCGTGGATCGGCGGCGACCGCGACGGCAACCCCTATGTCACGCCGACCAGCACGCATCACAGTCTGCAGATGTCCAGAAATCTCATTCTGGATTATTACATTCGCCAATGCGATCAGTTATTCGAGCACTTGAGTCCTTCCATCCGCCAGGTTCCAGCGTCGCGCGAGCTGCTTGAAAAGCTGGAAGTCTATGCGCGCGAGCTGCCGGAGGTCCATTCCAATCTTTCCAGGTTTTCTGGCAACGAAGCCTACCGGCAGATGATCGCGTATGTGGTTCAGCGGCTTCGCTCGAGCCGTGAGGAGCCCTGTCCGGCCAACGCTTATTCCGGTCCAGAAGAGTTCGCGCAGGACTTGCGGCTTATGCAACAGAGTCTGCGCACCCATACCGGCGAGCGGCTGAACGAATTGCTGCTCGATCCTCTGCTGCGCCAGGTTTCGGTCTTCGGCTTTCATTTGCAGACACTTGATATCCGCCAGCACGCGCGGGTACATGCCAAGGCCGTCGATGAGTTGTCGGGAAT
>QIAW01000015.1 GCA_003225655.1 Acidobacteriota bacterium | reverse complement strand
TCTCTTCGCGCGGATATCCCATCATCTCCGCGGCGGCGCGGTTGACGAGAAAGCAGGTGCCGGAGGCATCGACGGCATAGATGACCTGATCGGCGGATTGCAGCAGCAAATCAATCTGCTGCAGCAAAAGTACGCGCTCCTCCACCTGGCGACGGTGCTCGCTGACATCACGGTAGACCAGCACCACTCCGGTGATCTTGCCCTGCTCGGTGCGAATGGGGGCGGCGCTGCCATCGGTAGGAATTCTGCGGCCGTCGGTGGTCACCAGAAGGCTTGGCGTGGCCATCTCCGCGTAGGCGCCGGTGCGCAGCACCTGGGAGACGATATCATCAGCGGGCTCCGCGGTATCATCACGGACCACGCGATAAACGTCTTTCAACGGACGGCCAAAGGCATCTTCCATGCGCCAGCCGGTGAGCCGTTCGGAAACCGGGTTCATGAAGGCGATGGAGCCGCGGTCGTCGGTCGCGATCACAGCGTCGCCAATGCTGCGCAGGGTGGTGGCGTAGCGCTGGCGGCTCTCCTGCAGCTCCTGATTTTTCTGGTACGCGCCGGCCAGCGCTTCACGGTAGTTGTCAGAAAGCTGCAGCAATAACTTGCGCGAATAGAACAGCAACAAGGCGCCTAAAACAAGCGCGCTGCCAATTCCCACCCACAATGACTGGCGGGTCTCATAGCGGGCAAGGCTCTCGCGTTCGGCCTTGAGCGAAGTTTCCATCGCGATCAGGGTGCGGAACTGCTCGCGCAGGGAATCGAGCACAAAATTTCCGTGTCCTTTGGATTCCAGTTGCAGATAGTCGCCGCGGTTCTGCTTCAGCTCCATCACCTGCTCGCTAAACTGCTGCCATTCGGCCGCGAGCCTGCGGATCTCCAGGACTTTTTGCGCTTCCAAAGGAGTGTCGGCGGCCAGGGACTGCAGCTTGTCCAGTGCCTGGGGCAGGCGTTGGCTGGCGCGCCGCGCAGGTTCCAGCAATAACGGATTTGCGGTCAACAGAAAGCCGCGATATGCGCTTTCGCGCTCGACCAGCAATTCTTCCGCGGAATAGGCGGCGGCAATGACCTCGTCAGAGTGGTCAACGACGCGATTCAGGGTTTGCAGACGATGGATTTGCCACAGCAGTCCAGCGGTCAACAGAATTAGGACCAGCGCCGGCAGAAGCATGGCGCGCAGCAACAGCGGGCGAAAGAGCTTCTGATGAATTCCCATTCCAGTCATATGATCAAAGGTTCACAGAGATTTACAGCTTATTCACTGCCGACAACCGGACGAGCGGCGCACCTGGGGGGTCTACGACACTTCCAAAATATTTGGCCAGTTTGACGAGCGGCGTGTACAACGTGTAGCGACATTATCCGACAGATAATTACCCTACTGCAACTGGCACAGGTGAAATTTAATCGCGTATAAGATGAAATTTACCAAAAAATTACTTTCTTGCATCTAAATGGGGCCGTCTAGAAACGAGCAGGCGTACTGAGATTTTCCGGTTTTTTAGAAGCTGATGTCATTTGAAAGGATGGCCGGGGCAGGTGAGGAACGGGTTACATAAGTGGCATTGCAAGTGTGAGTATGGCCAATGCCCTGGCCGATACCAGAATTTTGTATAACACCGCCATATCCTTATATGGTATTTATGTTCCAATGAATGGAATAATGATTACAATATGCCCGTATCTTGGGGGCACGTCTACTGGAGTGAGGGATATGGAATTCCTAAAAGTTCCAGCAAACTTCCCTTATGGCAATAAAGTTGCGGCTGAGTAGCTAGGGGCGTCAAGAAAAAGGCTTAAGAGGACCCATGAAAATAAGCTCCAGCATTCGCGTTTTGGTGGTGGATGATGATTCAGGAATGGCGAAGTTCCTGGCTTCGCACCTGACGCGGCGCAATTTTGACGTGAGCATCGCCGCTACCGGCGAGGAAGCCATCCGCCTCTTTCGCGTGTATGACCCGGCCCTGGTACTGCTCGATATTGCCATGTCAGGCCTCAGTGGCCTGGAGACGCTGGAGCGGCTGAAGCAGATCAAACCTGAAGTCGCGGTGATCCTGCTCTCGGCGCTGAACGATCCCGAGATTATCTTCAAAGCGTCGCGGCTGGGCGCCGATGATTACATGGCCAAACCGCTCGAGCCCAAGGAGCTCGATGCGCGCATCAATCGCCTGCTGGATAAGCAACGCGTGGTGCATGAAGTAAGCCAGCTCCGCGAGCACGTGCGCAAGCAAACCGACTTTTCCATGCTCTTTGGCACCAGTCCAAAAATGGAAGAAGTGAAAATGACCATCGAGCAGGTGGCCGATACCAACGCCACCGTGCTGATCCGCGGGGAAAGCGGTTCGGGCAAAGAGGTGGTGGCGCGGATGGTCTATGCCAACTCCAGCCGCCGCGACAAGCCGTTTATCAAAGTCAATTGCGCCGCCATTCCCAGCGAGCTGCTGGAGAGCGAACTGTTTGGCTATGAGCCCGGGGCCTTTACCGGGGCCAGCCGGCAGAAGCTGGGCAAATTTGAGCAGGCCAACTACGGCAGCATTTTTCTGGATGAAATCAGCGAGATGCATCCGGCGCTGCAGGCCAAGCTGCTGCATGTGCTACAGGATGGCGAGTTCGCCCGGTTGGGAGGAAAACGGGACATTTCCGTTGATGTCCGCGTGCTCTCTGCCACCAACAAGCCGCTGGAACGCGCTGTGGAAGAAGGAATGTTTCGCGAAGACCTTTTCTACCGCTTGAACGTGGTGACTATCCACATCCCGCCTTTGC
>QIAW01000142.1 GCA_003225655.1 Acidobacteriota bacterium | reverse complement strand
GAAAGCGAGGGACGATGCGCGTAGCGTTTTTAGGATTGGGAATCATGGGCCGGGCCATGGCCACGAACTTGGCAAAAGCCGGACACGAAGTGACGGTGTGGAACCGAACTGCGGGCCGGCCCGTCGAAGGAGCGCACACCGCGGCTTCACCTGCCGATGCCGCCAAAGATGCCGAAGTAGCGTGGATGTGCGTTGCCGACACGGCAGCCGTGGAACGCGTGTTGTTTGCCTCCGACGGTGTGGAATCGCAGCTTCGCGAGGGCATGGTTGTGGTTGATTCCAGCACCATCTCTCCCGACGCGACCCGGCAGTTCGCCGAACGCGTGCGCCAACGCGGGGCAGATTATGTGGATGCTCCCATGACCGGTTCCAAAGTCGCGGCTGAAGGCGCGCAGCTTGTTTTCATGGCCGGCGGCAGGGAAGAGACGCTGGAAAAAATCCAGCCTCTTTTTCAGGCAATGGGAAAAACGGTGATACGCATGGGCGAGACTGCTATGGGGCAATCAACCAAGATCGCCATGAACCTGATGATCGCTCCGCTGGTCTCTCTGATTCAGGCAACCATGGTGCGCTCCGGGGTCGTCGACTACAAGGCGCCCTTCGTGCTGCGCCGCGATTTTTCGCCCAACTTTCCCATGCGGCTCATGTACAAAGACATTCTGCTCATGCTGGAGGCATCCAAACAGGCGCGGGTCAAAATTCCCGCGCTCGAGACTGTGAAAGAAGTCTACGAACTGGCGATGGAAGAGGGGCAGCAGAACCTCGACTATGCGGCGACCCTGACCCTGCTGGAAAAATGGGCGGGAGTGCAAGCCTCGCAGGCGAAAGACGCGGTACGAAAGTAACCATGACTGGTAGGGAAACAGGGGGCTGATTACTAACGGGGTACTCTGCTTTCAGATATACTAAAAATCGGTTCTTAAAAATCTCACCCCCGGTTCGAGGATTCATGACAAGAGCAAGGTGGACGTCGGGAGAAGCTTCCGACCGCGATGAGTTCAATCTCACCCGAGTTTTCTTTTTTGCCGCTCTGCATCTTGGCGTATTGGCCGTTTTCTGGCAGACCACCTGGATGGCCATCGGCATGGCCGTGATGTTGCACGTTATCTGCGGCGGTCTGGGGGTTTGTGTCGGTTATCACCGTCTGCTTACCCACCGCTCCTTCAAGTGTCCTAAGATTGTGGAATATGCTTTTGCCCTCGCCGGATCGCTCTCCATGCAGGGAGGCGCGCTGGAGTGGGTGGCATTGCATCGCAAGCACCATCAGCATTCCGATAAGGACGGCGATCCCCACAACGCGGCCGAAGGCTTCTGGTGGAGCCACATGCTGTGGGTGCTCCATACTCCTACCAATGAGAACTGGCGGGCCATCCGCAGACGCTACACCCCGGACCTGGAAAAGCAGCTCTTCTACCGCGTGCTGGAGCATACCCATTACCTGGGATCGATTCTGCTGGCCGTTGGCCTTTACTTTCTCGGGGGCTGGCCCTTTGTGGTGTGGGGTGTCTGCGTGCGCCTGGTGGCGACCTATCACATCACCTGGTTCGTTAATTCCGCCTCGCACATGTGGGGCTATAAGAACTTTGAAAGCGATGATCTGGCCACCAATTGCTGGTGGGTGGCCCTGCTCAGTTACGGCGAGGGCTGGCACAACAACCACCACGCCTTTCCCACCTCGGCCCGTCATGGCATGTGGGGTTGGCCTGGGATCTTTATGTCCCCTCACCCGAGAAGATGAAAGAAAAGCTCGTCCAAAAGGCCGACCTTATTGCCGGAAGGTTCTCTGAGACTGCGGGAAAGTTTTCGGAAACTGCGGGAGAGCTCAAAGAAAAGTTCTCTGAAACCGCAGATGAGTTGAAAGAAAAGTTTTCAGAAACCGCAGACGAACTGGCCGAAAAGCTTTCGCCCCCAACCGCGGAAGAGCCGGCGTAAGCCTGTTATCTGTTTCGAGCACAGTTCCAGATCATATCTGCTTCGCAGCGAAGCCACCGAGTAACGCTACTCTCGCAACTTCTGGTCAGCTGGGGTGCCCCACACGCGCCTCGAAGCGCGTGTGGGAACAAGTTTTAGGTACCAAAAAAGAGAAAAAGAGAGAGCACGGAAACCAATTGGGGTTAGACTAACCTTGTTCGGAGGTGCTTGATGCAAGGTTGTCGCCTGCTGACCGCGATGCTATTCATGGCCATCCTTGTACAGCCACAGGATACCGCCAGCCGCGCACAAAATCCCTCCAACGGTGAAAACCCCAAATCCACAACTACGCCGGGTACCCTGAGCCCCGAAAAACGCAAACTCGCGCTTTCCATGCTGCGAACCAGTGAGACCGAAGCCAGAGGCTTGCCACCTGACCTGCGGTGCTATGCGCTGGCGCAGGTGGCTCGCGGGTATGCCCGCATCCAATCGCCGCGAGCGGCTCCAGTGTTCGCCGATGCTTTCGCCTCTTCCTATGGTCTCGATCCCTTTCTGAGTAAGTCAAAGCTACAATCCGACATTCTGTCTCAACTGTTTCCGCTCAATGAGACAAAAGTAATGGAGTTGCTCCCAGGGGCGGAAAAGGGTCCGCGCGAGACGATCATGTTAAAACTGGTTCGCCGGGACATTCACACAAAGAAACTCGACGAAGCCGCCGAACTCATGGAGCAGATGTCTCAATGGACCGAATTCCCATACGGGGAAGGCAGCGAGCTGATGAAAACTTTTCCCAGCGAGGAATCATGGCGGCGCGGCGTTCTGTTCTCTCGTGCGCTGGCCTGCTTTGCCGGACATGGGTATCAGGAGCGCAAACAGTTGCAAGGCAATGACGAGTTCGCCGAGATGATTGTCAGCAACTGGCGGAGTTTACCTGCCGGGAGCGTGGAGCAGGCCATTGATGAAGTTTTGAAGCAGGCGAAGCAGAACACCAATCATCGTTACATGAGCCTGCCTGCAAGCGAAGGCGAATCGGTCAACTTTGATTCTGTCTACCAACTCCGGCTCTTCCAGCTTCTCCCTATCCTGCAGCAGCTCAACAAGACCAAAGCAGAGCGAATTCTGCAGGATGAGCAGTTGATGGGTGGTTTATTGTCGAAGTACCCCAAGGGACCGGAATCGCTCTTTCCCGAGGCCCAGAATGCCGCACTCAAAAACAGGGTATCCACAGGCACGCCCAGTTCGGTGTCCACGATGCCTCTGCCCGGGCTGGGGCTCTTCGATAAATTGCAGGCTGAAACCAAACGCATCATAGCTTCCGCCGCAGAAGATCCAGCGCAGGCGCTGGCGCAGGCCCAAACGTTGCCTGTTCAGATCAAATTCCTCGCGGGATATTTCCCAATCCGGGCAGATGCCCTGCGCGGCATCGCCATTGCGTCGCTCAAAAGCAAGCCATCCGTAGCAAAGCAGGCTATCACCGATATGGTTGACACTACACTGGAACTCACCGAGCCCAGCGATCAGGTCTTTCAGTTGGTGGAAGCAGCCAGGCTCTCGCTCGAACTCGGAGATGTGGATCGCGCCAAGAGTGCGCTGGAATCGGCGACCAGCAAAGCGAATGATGCAGTCAAGAAGGATGAA
>QIAW01000141.1 GCA_003225655.1 Acidobacteriota bacterium | reverse complement strand
ATTTTCGGATTCGATGCGGAATAACATAAGAGTTTCTCCATCATTAGCTTGCTGAAATTCCATCATTGTTGCTGCTTACTTACTAAGACGTATTTGGCGGCAAAAAGTTCCTAATTCGGGCGAAAAATTCGTAAATTTTTGTTAAACATGCCGGTCACCAAATCAGGCAGATTCATGAAGATTTGCTGAAACCAAACTGCTGTCACGTGAAGACTTGTATCAGGGCACGAGTTTACTCGTGCCGTAAGACGTTCAGAATATGTTGGGCTTTAGCCCCTGCACAATGCATGGCCTCAGAAAAAATTTCTCTCCGCAGCTCTTCATTCATGCTTGGGAAGCCGATCAGCCATCATTGAAGTGCCGACAGCGGGCCGGCAAAAGAACCGGCAATGCGAGCGAACAAAGGAAGCTTCCTCGGACATCTAATCGAACATGGCTTTGCAGGAGTACAAACGCAAACGGCGCTTCGATGCCACACCGGAGCCGCCGCCAAAATTGCAGACCAGCAGGGACGAACACCGCTTCGTAGTGCAGAAGCACCGGGCCTCGCATCTGCATTATGACTTCCGTTTAGAGATGGATGGGGTACTCAAGTCCTGGGCTGTTCCCAAAGGACCATCGCTAGATCCAAGCGACAAACGGCTGGCCATGATGGTGGAAGATCACCCGGTTTCTTACTTTGATTTTGAAGGCGTTATCCCGCCGGGAAACTATGGCGCGGGCACGGTGATGGTTTGGGACACCGGCACATGGGAGCCGCTGGGCGACCCTTCCGAGATGCTGCGCAAGGGTGATTTGAAATTCCGCCTTCGTGGAAAGAAGCTGAACGGTGAATTCGCCTTGGTGCACATGCGCTCCCGGCGTACGGGCAGCAAAGGCAACGAGTGGCTGCTGATCAAGAAGCGCGATCAGTATGCCCAGCAGGGCTTTGACGCCAACGACGAAGCCCTGGATTACTCTGGGCTGACCCGGCGGTCGCTGGAAGAGATTGCAGGGGACCGGAAATCGGCAGCCTGGCAGAGCAACCGCAAAGCGGCGACGAAGCGCGGACAAAAAACAGACTGGCTGGCGGAAAGCATTGCGGATGTAGAGAAGGTAAACCAGAAAAAAGCCCGCGCGAAGGACACAAAACCGGTGCTAGTTGGGCAGCCCTCTTCTCACAAAAAAGAAAAAGCTGTCACTGGAAGCGCACGCAACGCCGACCCACAGCCAACCAAGGCTGCGCCATACAAGAGCAAGAAAACCAAAGGCCGGCAAAGCGACGAAGATGAACCTGCCGTATCTTCCATCTCCAGCCGAATCCGGCAGACTGCCGGGGCGATAAAAACCGCCATGCCGCATGTGGTTCATCCCATGCTGGCGACGTTGGTAGATGAGCCCTTCGACGATGATGACTGGATCTTCGAGATCAAGTGGGATGGTTACCGCGCGCTGGCCTATATCGAAGAGGGCAAAGTAAGCCTGGTATCACGCAACCAGAACGAGTTTGAAAGTTATCCTGAGCTGCGGGATATCCCAGAATATGTGCGGGCGGAGACGGCAATCCTCGATGGAGAGATCGTCGCCCTCGATGAGCAAGGGCGTCCATCGTTCAGCCTGATGCAGCAGAGACTGGGAGTACTGCCGGGAGGCGGGCGCAGGCGCAGGACCGGCCCGGCGGAGAATACTCCAGTGGTTTACTATGCCTTCGACTTGCTCTATCTGGAAGGATATTCACTCTTCCGCGCCACACTCGAAGATCGCAAGCGCCTGCTGCGAGAGCTGCTGGCCGATAGCGGCATCATCCGCTATTCCGACCATTTCGCCGCCAAGGGCATTGAACTCTATAAGGTCGCGGCTGAGCGCGGACTCGAAGGCATTATTGGCAAGCGGCGCGACAGCCAGTATATCCAGAAGCGCAGCCGTGAGTGGCTGAAGATCAAGATTACGCAGACCCAGGAGTGCATCGTCGGCGGTTACACGGAACCCAAGGGCGCGCGCCAGCACTTCGGCTCTCTTATTCTGGGTCTGTATGACGACCGGCATCGGCTGATTCCCGTCGGCCAGGCCGGAAGCGGCTTCAATCAGAAGAGCCATGCGGAGATGTGGCAGAGGCTTAAGAAGCTGGAAACTCCACACAGCCCGTTTTTCGGCAAGCCAGAGAGCAACCGCCGAGTGCATTTCGTAAAGCCGGAACTGGTAGCCCAGATCGAGTTCGGTGAATGGACGCACGAGGGACAGAGCGGCCAAATCAAGATGCGCACACCAATCTTTCAGGGATTGCGCGTGGACAAGAAACCCGAGGAGTGCGTCTTCGAAAAGCCACGGCCTGCGAACGACATGCGGAAAGCAAGCTAGGGATTTGCGATTACGATTTGTGATTTACGATTTGTAACTTCGGAAATCGTAAACCACTTCGCAAACGCCGCGCTTCTTAAAGCGCAATTCGCAATTCGTAATTCGAAAATCGTAAATCCCTATTTCCTGCTGAATATCTTTCATATTCAACAGCGTGCCGTAGTCCTGTCCGTTGGGAGGCGGGTGGCCCGGCCCAAATATTTGTCTTCATAATTACTCCCGAGGTCTTACCGCGGAATCGAGTGCTTCCTCAAACGTCATAGGGCCATGCACCGGAATCCTGGTACCAATCATATTTCTTTTCATGATCGCTCCCGTTACCCTTTTCAAACTTCCAATGTTCTGGTGTTGTAGTGCTCTGCCAGTCAAGTGGATAGGCATGTCCATCGGCCGAGACGAACCTTTGGAAGGCATCGCGGAGGGCCTGTCGTTGTTCGTCTTTGACAGCCTCCGGCTCCGGTGAAACCAGGAGAACCGTCCCGGTCCTCGCGATCAGATCGAGCCATTGCTTGCTACAGGACCAGGGGATTGCTGCTGTGATCGGAACGCAGTCTGCATCCAACAGAAAAAACGTGCGGTGCTGATCGTCGCCGGTTCGCTGAACCTCGAAGATCCCCGCGGACAAGTGTCCGATTGTATTGCACCCGATCAGGATGGTGCGCTCTCCTGCCGCCTGCCGGATCTTTGCATAAAGCTCCCGAATAATTTCGGCGGTCGTCCGGCTGCGACCATGGAAATTCCAGCCTGGCAGAGCGGGTTGATCCTTCATTTCAAAACCCCACTGCCCCAGCAGATCGAATGTTGTGTAGTCGTGTTTGATCAGCTCGTATCCCCAGGAGATGGCTTCTCTGACTTTGCTGAGCACGGACTCAAGCGCCTCTGGGACAGTAATGTCGTAGGCTCGATCCTGCCGGCGGCTTGTGCGAGCGCCAAACCGTTCTTCCGGCAACAGCAGATTGGATGAGGTCCCCGCAGAAGCGGACAGCGGCCGTATCCACAATCCTGGCCGCACTCCCCTCTGCCGAATGGCCGCAGCTAGGACAGTCATATCGGGAAAAGCACTCTTGTTCTGCCAGCCATCATCGATAATGGTGAAAGGACGGTCTCCCTTTGCCGGCGCCAAGGAAGACATCAACTCAGCGTCCCGAATGATTCCCTCAGCGGAATTCTTTCCGTACGCATAATACCAATCGTTGCTTCCGTAGATCTTCGAAGTTGCCAGGCGGGGAGCATTGCACATCTTCCTGCAAAACATTGTCGCTGCTGCCATTGGGTCATCACCCCGTTCTCCCCGATGCGCCACAATCGTGGCGGCATGAAGTTCCCGGTCGCCGAGTTCAACGCCTGAACCGCCGTTGCTCACGTTGAGCCAAAGGGAGACGCCTTCGGCATCAATTTGCCAAAAGCACAGGGAGCCGCTGCCGGTCTTGACCCCATACCCGTGCAGCGCCCGGGAATCATGGGTCAGAAAATACCAGGGCATCGCACGTTCTGGCACCAGGCAACTCCAATGCAGATCACCATAGCTGCGCTCCCAGTGGTCGCCTGAAACCAGCAGACCGAGAGGAACCGCGACACGCCATCTGCAATGGATATGTGTCGGATGCAGGCCGGCGGCGGAGATGTAGATTGCAATTCCATCTTGCTCCGCAGCGCTGCGTACACGGATGCCTTTTGCTTCCCATCGCTCACCTGTGCGATTCAGGCGCAATGGCTGATCAAGCCCCAGAAAAGCAGTAACCGAATCGGGCGTCCGCGTGATTTCGAGAAATGTTGTGGACTCCTTGGACGATTCAGAATTGGCTCCGCCGAATAGGCCAGAGGCACAAGGAGTCAAAGCAATGCTGGACGACGCTAACCCAGCTAGAAGCGTCCGGCGTGTTAGCGAAGACATAGGTTTCCCAATATACAAGAAGTCGCATTGCCGGCGAAGTCTCGCCGTTTGTGGTAAATCGACTGTCTTAAATATCGACCATTAACTCGCCGATTCTGCGGGGTCTATGATTGCCGATGATGTTTTGCGCATCACAGGGGACTGAAATAAATAATGTTGCGTGTGGTGTAGCAGCGTGTCTTAGTCTTGAAATGAATTCCCGACGAAGAGGGTCTGAAGCAGCAAGATTCCATGGTGCGTCTTCGAAAAGCCAAGTCCGGCAAAAGAGCTACGAAAGGCAAGCTAAGGACAAGTACGACTTTTCCTGCTTTCTACTGAATATCTTTCATATTCAACAGCGTGCCGTAATCCTGTCCGTTGGGAGCCACCGCGCGGGCGACGATTCCGGCAAAGGTCTCGCGGTATTCCGGATACTTCGTGGCGATGGTCTTAATGACGTTGCTATTTTCCTGGAACGTCTGTGCGGTATTGGAGACGTCGGGCAGGGAATATTTCACAACCAGGTCCATGCCATTTTCCACGACGACCGGAAAAATCTCGGTGATCTTGTAGGTTTTGCCGTTGGCCGCCGTAAGGTTCACGGGACCATTCGTGGGCAGGTCCGCAGGCATGGACTGCTGTGCTTCTTTATCAAGCTTTATTAACGGAGTGAAGCTGATGAAATTGACCGGGGTTACCAGTGCACGGGCCTCCTGGTAATAGAACCAGGCATTGTGGGTCTGTCCCTTAGCTTTGAACTCCCGCGCCTTGGTCAGATACCAGGGAGCATCATGACCTAGCACTTGGCCGGGCTTGGGTGGCGGGAAGCCGGCGAGCTTCCAGGCCGCGCCCTCCTGCTGCAGTATGAAAGAGAGCAGGTAGGGACCCTTGGAGCTCTTCACATCTTCAATCACCAGTCCGTATTTGCCCGAAGGAAGGCTATTCAGGGTAAAGCTGACGAACTGCGGTGTTCCCCAGATGCCACAGAGAAACTCCGCGTGCTCCAGCACGGGTGGGCCGCCAGTGGCGTCGAGCAGATAGGTGGCACGCACGCTGGCCTGCGCCCCGGCCAGGACCGGCTTGCTCTCGTTGACCAGGGCCTCGGCGCCGGCAAAATTCGAAGCCAGGGAAGCAATGGCATTCTGGCGCAGCGATGCCGCATCGCCGCGCACCACGGCGTCGCCAAACTGCAACGCCGCATGTTCCAAGGCAGAGCGAGTGGCTGCGTCCATGTCGGTGACTGTCGAGCAAAGCTCTGCCGATGCTGCCGAGACAAACAGGCCCACGCAGGTGAGCAACAAGGCGGCAAAGGTTAGAAGGCGGAGCGAGAGAACACCGGATTTGCTGGTTTGAAATTTGTTGATCATGAATTTGCTAATCATGGCCTTTACTTCAGTAAGATGCATCTTAACAAGCAAATACCTGCGGAAAAAGCGGCTTTTGGGTAGATGCTCTTTCGTAACCTACAGATGTCAATGAAGATGGTGTACTGAAAAGACGGTGTACGGAACAACTCCGATCACAGAGGCGCTATGGAGAACTGCGATAATAATAAAGAAGTCCCGCTCTTCTCCGGTGCTACAATTCTATTTGGCCGCTGGAGGATGGCGGCAGTCCCCATGCTTTATCCCCCCTGCAGATTGGGAGCCTTTATAGTCCTGATTGGACTCCTAAGCCTGGCTTCGCCTGCTCATGCCCGGCGAAACCGGCATGTTGCTGATAGCCCCAGTGGTTCACAGAATCAGAGCACCGGAGTAGATGTAGGTAATCCGCAGGCAGCGCCTGTTCCCGGCGCTTACAATGCAGGCGCACCATATGGAAATCAGACCCAGTACAGGACCGGGGCTGTCCAGCCGGCCTACACTCCAAACATTAACAATAATCAGGGGCAGCCAAGACCGCAGTATGTGGCCAACCCGTATACTCCCCCGGTGACTAATCCGTATAACGCTCCCAATGGAACGGGAATGCCGGCTGCGCCGCGAACAGGTATCGCGCCAGTGCCGGCTCCGCAAGGCAACCCGGCCCAAAGCGGAGGTTCGTTCTCACTGGCGGACCAATATCCAGCCAAGCCGCCACGGGTGAGTTTCCGCAATGGACAGTTGACGATTATCGCTGATAACTCAACCTTGCCGGACATTATGACCGCCATTCACCAGAGAACTGGTGCGGCGTTGGAATTGCCGGCTGCGCTGGGCAATGAGCGCGTGGCTGTGAATCTAGGTCCGGGCGCCACCGGCGACGTTTTGGCCGAGCTGCTGAACGGATCGCATTTCGACTACATTGTGTTAAACCGTCCGGAAGATCCATCCTCGCCGGAGCGCATCATTCTGCGGGAAAAAGTAACAGCCGATGCCAACGCCGCGAACAACCCTTACAACAATAATGGCTACAACAACGGTTACGGCAACATGGCGAACCCCCAGCCTTCCGCGATGTATCAACCGCCGCCACCCCCGCAAGAGGTGCCCGAGACCGTGCCTGACGAAGAAGGTCCTGAGCAGCCGCAGCCTGAGACTGCCGTGTCACCGGCCGGGGATGAGAATCAAGGCAACGCTAAAACACCGGAACAATTGCTCGAGGAACTCCGGCAATTGCAGCAGCAACGCGGCCAGCCACAACAACTGCCTCTTCAACCCCAGCAGCCACCCCTGATGGACAACAACGAGCCGCGGTAAAGGTAAGGACAGTTCCTCCCTATCTTCGTAGATCCTAGTAGATCCTACTGCGTGGCAAGCGACGCAATAAGGCATAATTTATGCAGGCATCAATAGTCCCCGGCCAGAGGTCGGCTGCATGAACCTGTCCCGGCCCAAAGCGCGCGAATGCGCCCGAAGACGTGCCCTTTCAAACTCATTTGTGAAAAATGTTTTAGTCGCCGCTGGAGGCGGCGTGTGCCTGGACCTGGGCGGGGGCCGGGGCGGCTGTAGGACGGCGGTCCATCAGGCGAAGAAGCCCGCAAATAGCCAGGTAACCGACGAAAATTCCAAAAGAAAATGCCGATGCTACGGTAAGGACTACGGCCGTCAATGTCATAAACGTAAGCAAACGATCCTCTAATTCAGATGGCGCAACGAGAGCTGCTGTTGTAAGTCAATCCTGCATTTTCCCCGGTGTACTCACAATATGCTATTTACCTTAAAACACCACTCGCTTCGGTGCATTGGCCTAAAGTAATCGATCATTCTGAGGGCTCCACAGCCAAAACAAGGCTGCTACGCCCTCGCGTCTGGCGTGCGCAAGACAGCGCTTGCCTTCGCACCCAAGCATTTTGAGGGGTGACCCGCTGCCTTACTTTACCCCGCATTGACGTGTTTTGCTGTTAACGAATAAGATACGGCTGTACCCGCGCATTCTTAACCCGGCGGCGCGACTGAGGGTACCCGCACCGCCCAGGAGCAAAAAAGACCCATTTTTAGGATGGCCATCAATAAGATCACGGTCCACGGCGCCCGCCAGCATAACCTGAAGAACGTCCACGTCGAGATCCCGAGAAACAGCCTCACGGTCATCACCGGGTTGAGCGGTTCGGGCAAGTCGTCGCTGGCCTTCGACACCATCTATGCTGAAGGGCAGCGCCGCTACGTGGAGACACTCTCCGCCTATGCGCGGCAGTTTCTCGATCAGATGGAGCGGCCTGACGTGGATTCGATTGACGGGCTCTCGCCTGCGATCTCCATCGAGCAGAAAACCACCTCGCGCAGCCCGCGCTCGACCGTCGGGACCATTACTGAAATCTACGACTACCTGCGCGTGCTCTATTCCAGCATCGGCGTGCCTCACTGTCCGCAGTGTGGGCGCGCCATCAGCCGGCAATCGGCGGAACAGATCGTGCAGCGGGTAATGGCGCTGAAGCCGGAAGAGCGGGTCATGATCCTTGCGCCCATCGTCCGCGGACGCAAAGGTGAGTTCAAGAAAGAGATGGAAAAGCTGGCGCAGCACGGCTTTAGCCGGGCCCGTGTTGATGGCGAGTTGGTGAGCCTGGAAGATGGCGTCCAGTTGGATAAGCGCAAAAACCATACCATTGAGGTAGTGATTGACCGGCTGTTGGTGAAGCCGGGAATCGAAAAGCGCCTGGAAAATTCCGTCGCTTTGGCCATGAAATTGGCTGGCGGCCTGGTTGAAGTCTCGGTTGTAGGCGGCGAGGAGCAGCTTTTTTCCGCCAAGCTGGCATGTCCCACCTGTGGCATCAACGTGCCCCAACTGGAGCCCCGCTCTTTTTCTTTCAACAGCGTCTATGGCGCCTGCCCGGAGTGCAATGGGCTGGGCAGCAAATACGATTTTGATCCCGCCAAAGTCATCGTAGATTGGTCAAAGCCGCTGTTTGACGGCGGTCTGGGGCCGGGGTCCGGTTCGGCAACGCTGCAAAACATGCTGCAGATATTCGCCGTTGCCCACGAATTCGACCTGGCAACGCCCTTTGAGAAGCTCACCCCCCGCGCCCAGAACCTCATTCTCTATGGTGACTCCCAGAACGGCAC
>QIAW01000665.1 GCA_003225655.1 Acidobacteriota bacterium | reverse complement strand
TTTTTGGATCAATCTGGTAGGAATCCTTGAGCTTGCAGGCGCGCAGGATCTTGTACATGAATTCGTGAGGGAAGTAGCGCTCGCCCTTTTTGTCGGCAGCCACCCACTCTTCGAGCACCACGCTTTCGATGCGGCGCATGGCTTCCATCTCAGGGATGCAAGTGTCGGTCACCCGGTTCATATGGCGGGCCAGTAGCGAGGCCTCGTCTTTCGGGGTCAAATCGCGATAGTGCGGAACACGCTCATAGAAATTGTGGGCGACGAGGTTGAAGACGTCTTCTTCCAAGTTGGCGCCGGTGCAGCAGATGCCGTGCACCTTATCCTGCCGAATCATCTCGGCGAGTGAGATGCCGAGTTCGGCTGTGCTCATAGCGCCGGCGATGGTGACAAACATCTTGCCACCTTTCTTCAGCAGATCAATGTAGCCTTTGGCGGCATCCATCATTGCCGCCGCGTTGAAGTGCCGGTAGTGCCGTTGCATGAATTCAGTAATAGGAGGCATTACAGCTCCGGTTGAATGAAGTAGTTAAACTTCACAAGATACCACAAGAGCGGAAAAACAGTACTCGGTACGGTCCTCAGTACTCAGTTCAGAGTGCTCTTTACCGAAAAATCACTTCGATAACCGTGCTGGTGACTTTGCCCTTCAATCGCACCACCAGTTTCCTAGTTCCTTTGTTCTGATCTTCCTCTGGCGATGGAGGAGTGGTGGAAACAGTATCGAAGACAGCTCCTTTGGGGAAGATGATCTCGGCTTCGAGCGTGGACGAATTTTTTTCCAGCTTGGCATGGTTGTGGTTGATGGTCACCTGCGCGTCGGTCACCATACCCCACAGTGCCTCGACCGGTTTCGGCGCCTTGATTTCGTCGCGGATGATTACGGTCTTCTCGTGCGTCAACTCGACGGTGCGCACGAACTTTGTGACTTTTCCCGGATACGCCGCTGCCAGGTCAATGGTCGCGATGCCGTTCTGCATGGTCATCGGCGCGGTGGCCGTTGGGTCCTGGTTCTCGCCGTCGATTAATACCGTGTTATGCGACTCGGTGCGCAGACGGTAGTAGGTGTAGCGCTGCCTGCCGAAATAACCGGGCAGATTGTAGTTGTCGCTACCCAGGTCGAGCGCCCAGCGTACGCCGCGCGCATCGAAGACGAAGCTGCCCAGGTCGAGGTGGCTGTGGTTGGCGTGGTTGTCGCCGCCTTTGACGCCGATCCAGAAGGCGTCGGGTGATTCCCAATCGCTGCGCAGAAAAGCCACGTTCACGCCCTGGAACATTCTTTTTAGCGGCCAATTGGCTGCGCTGGGACTTCTCTTGTCCAACTGACCCCAGACGAGGTCGAGCGCGGTAGGCCAGCCACTGGAAATCAGATGCTGCAATTCGTCCCATGCGAAGACGGGCTGCGAGAAGCGATGGGCCAGCCAGAACATTTCGGGAGCGGTGCCTGCAGGCGGGTGCGCGTCGGCGTAATTAAATGTGCCGGCCGGTCCCTGAAAGTAGATGCGAAAGTCGCCGGCGTGTGCGAAGCCGGGCAACGATGACAGCCCGAAATCTGTGCCCAACGCGCTCTGGAGGGCAGCAAGATAATAGACGTTGTAGGACGTGGCGTACTGCCAGTAGCCGGGACCCTCTGCCCAGCCGCCTTCAGGCGCGTACGACGCCATAGCAAGCTGGATGGAGTCGATTGACTGCTTCACAAGGTACTCGGCGCGGTCATGCTCCTCATCTGCGATCGCCAGAGCGCCCAGCGTGATGCCGCCATTGCAAACCTGGTTCCAGTTGTGCACCGCCGTGGTCCAGAATTTGTGCTGCTTGTAGGCTTTGATGGCTTCATCCAGTCCTTTTTCGGCGATGGCGCGGCGGAAGAGCGCGCGGTCTTCGGGGCTGAGATTCTGGTAGAGCCAGTCATATCCGATGGCGAAGGCATGGGTCATCTCAGCCACATCGAGAAAGTGAGAGGGGTTCCAATCTGGGAACGCCGCAGCGGCGCGAAGTTCAGTGACTGCGCGCTCCAGATATTTTGTCTCGCCGCTGATACGGTAGACCAGCGCCAGCGTGTAGACGCGCTCGAGACACAGCCGGCTCTGGTCGAGCAGCCTGGGGCCGATGAGGCGGTGCACGACGGTGGGTTGGGTGAGCATCTGGTCGGCGTGGTACTTGAGGCTGGCGTAAAGACGAGCGGCAGAATTATCAGAGCGGACAAATTGGCGCAGCCGGATGAAATCAGCGTCCGTCACAATGAGCCGGGGATGGCTGGCCCGCAGCGTGACCAGCGGGTGTTCAGGCACTTGGATGGCGGCGCA
>QIAW01000664.1 GCA_003225655.1 Acidobacteriota bacterium | reverse complement strand
AGGCAATCACTGCGGATTTCACGGATCACGCGGATTGAAGAGTCACCGCAGAGGACGCGAAAGATTGCCAGCTCTTATAGCTTTATATAATTAAGTACTTTATATATGTTGGCAACTTCTCTATTTCTTCGACAATGCCTCAACAATGCGGTCGAAGTCTTCCAGGGTCGCGTACTCAAGGATGATCTTTCCCTTCCCTTTTTTGTCTTTAATGAAGACGCGAACGCCCAAGGCTTCCTGCAGATGGCGCTCGGCGGCGCGGACATTGGGATCTACGGGAGGGCTCGCCTGGCCGTCGCTGTTTTCGCCTGAGGGGTTCTTGAGGTTGAAGATGAGAGCTTCGGTCTGAGCAACAGAGAGATGCTTGCTCACGATCTCTTTGACCACATGCTTGAGCTCTTCCCCTGAGGTCAGAGTCAGCAGAAGCTTGGCATGGCTGAAGCTGAGTTCCGAGTTGCGCTTCAGCTCCTCCTGAACTTCGATGGGCAGCTTGAGCAAGCGTATGTAGTTGGCAATGGTGGTGCGGTCCTTGCCGGTGCGTTGCGCCATCTGCTCCTGCGTAACGTTGAACTCGCGGGAGAGGCGGTCAAAGGCCTGGGCCTGTTCTATGGGTCCCAAGTCTTCGCGCTGCAGGTTCTCAATGATGGTCAGCTCGAGCGCCTGCTGGTCGCTGACCTGGCGGACCATGGCTGGAACCGTCTGCTTGCCGGCGCGCTGCGAGGCCAGCCAGCGGCGCTCGCCGGCGATGAGCTCGAAGCGGCCCTCGCGCGTGGGACGGACCACAACCGGCTGCATTACCCCGTTGGCTTTAATGGATGCGGCGAGTTCGTTGAGAGCGGTTTCGTCAAGGCGCCCGCGGGTCTGGAAGCGGTTGCGGTCGATGTGCTCAACCCGGATCTCGCGGATGGCTGCATCGGAGTGCGCCGGCGTCATGGCCGCGGCGGCGGTGGCTCCGCGGGCAGCAGGGAGAAGCGTTTCAAGTCCACGTCCTAGGGCTTTGCGTTTTTGTAGGTTCATTTTCTTTTTCAAAGTTGAGGTTCAGTTTCGAGTTCAAGTTTCCAGCCGGTTGCTCATTACAACACATCTCTCAAAGCAGCTCCAAGCTCCAAGTAACGGGTTTCGCCGCTGCACCAAGGCAGACCCCAAAATGTTCCTCAAGGAACACTCAGGACTAAGCCTATGCCAGGCCGACTTGAACGAATATAAGCTTTCAACGCCAAATTGGTGTTTTTTGATACCTTAATGCTTCGGGCTGGCAATTTCGCTGGCTGGTTTCGCTGAGCCCCGACCTTAATGTTGTGCACATTCGCGGCTGGAATCTGCCCGGGTTGCAAGGTTACCCATTCCTCAAGCTGACAGCCCAAAAAATCTTGTTTTCGGCCCCTGGCTCCTTCCTTGGGATATCTTCTCCATAAGGATTCCGAAGGCGAATCAAACCAGGAATTTAGACTGCCTTGGAGTTCGGGGCTTAAAAAGTGTTCCTCGAGGAACACTTTGAGGAAACCAAAATGGAAGGGGCAACGACATCATCCCCACTTGCAGCTTGGAGCTTTGGAGCTGCCTTAGTCGGTGGTTCCCAAGGGCTCGGTCTCGGGTTCTGGTTGGGTCTCAGTCATCATCTGTTCGGCGCGGCTGGGCCTCTGCCGGCTGGGGAGGCGCGACATGATCTCCTTTGCCAGGCGAATGTAGCACTCAGCGCCGCGGGAGTGGACGTCATACATGAGCACAGGCTTGCCGTGGCTGGGGGCTTCCGCCAGCCGGACATTGCGGGGAATTGAGGTCCGCAGGAGCCGGTCACCGAAAAATTTCTTGAGCTCGCCAGCCACCTGCTGGGCCAGGTTAGTACGCTCGTCATACATGGTGAGCACCACGCCTTCAACGGTGAGGTCAGGATTGAAGCTCTGGCGAACTCGTTCCATGGTATCCATCAGTTCGCTGACGCCTTCCAGGGCGAAGTACTCGGGCTGCATGGGAATAAGGATGGAATCGGCAGCGACCAGGGCATTGAGCGTGAGCAGGTCGAGCGCCGGCGGACAATCCAGAATAATGAACTCAAACTCCGGGCGCACGGTGTCGAGCCCTTCTCGCAGACGGAACTCGCGCCTTTCTTGTGAGACCAGTTCGATGTTGGCGCCGATCAGGTTCTTGTGCGCGGGGATGACGAAGAGCCCATCAGGGTCAACCCGCAGCATGGCCTCGCGCGCGCTGGCCAACCCCATCAGCACGTGGTAGGTGCTGACACGGTCAGGGTCTTTCGCGAATCCAAGCCCGCTGGTGGAGTTCGATTGAGGATCGCAGTCCACCAGCAGCACGGGAATTTCTGCCGCAGCCAGCGAGGCTGACAGGTTGATGGCCGTGGTGGTCTTGCCGACTCCGCCCTTCTGATTGGCGACTGCAATGATTCTGCCCATGATGATGCGTAATGACTCCGGGATTCGAGAGTACTTGAAAGATTACTGCGTGTGCAATGCCGCAATTTAGTGCAAAGAAGATAGCAGCCAGTTTTCTGGTTCTGTTTTTCCGTCGTGGAGTTGGGAGAGAAAAGAAATATTCTTTGAAGAACAACTAGATGCAATCCAAGAACGTTCGTTCCGTCCCTATCCTCACATATTGTCTTGTCCCAAATGCTTGCTGCAATCCCGATTGCCCCAAAGTGTTCCTCGAGGAACACTTTGGGGAGCCTATGGGGTTATGTGTTTATGTTTACTAACTAGTTACCTATCGCTTGAAATTCCCACCCTGCAATTCTATGCAGAACAGATTTGAGAGATATCGAACTGAAAAGCCCGGCTAGACGAGGCATCTCTCCCACCTGTTACTCTCTTGATTCTCCCAGTGTCTGGCACGTCTTTTGACCAACTTTGAGCAGGCAAATGGGGGCAAAACACCTCCGCGAGACACCAACCGATGATTGCTCATAAAACGGCGCTCGATTCCACTCCCGGCCTTGTAAGGGGTAGGAGGTTAGCAAGATCGGCATTACCATCTATTGAAATATCTGTTTTCTCCCACCTGTTTACCAGTTCGGCTCTCAAAGTCTGGACTGTGACACAGATGAATACAATGCAGCATTGTCAAGAATGGTCCCGCTCGGATTTGCTGTCCCGGCGGGCACGAGGTGAGTTCCTCGCTTATTGACGGGCCAAATCGTTCAGCGGGAAGTGAAAAAATGCCGGTGATGCTCCACCTGCTAATTAGCATGATTCTTTACTGAACAGGAACATCCGAGCGCGGACTTACTACACGCAAGCGTCTCAGACTTCGCCCTTCAGGTAGCGGCGGCGTTTGCACCCAACTTCCCCACGAGCAGCACGCGTGCATCAGATAGGGGCAGCGGCTGCGGCGGCTGCCAGGCAAAAGAGGGTAGAAGCTTGTGGACAGTTTCAAGCCGGCTTGAGCCAATGAGCAGCGCCAGGTATCCGCCAGGCGCCACTAAGCTGGCCGCAACCGGCAGGGCCGTCTCAAAGCGCTCGACCGCGCGCAAAGTAACGCTGCCGGCCTGATTTGTCGCACATTGGGCAAACTCCTCAGCACTGCCGCCGAATACGGTCATCTCAGGCAGGTGGAGGCGGCGGATGACCTCTTTCAGGAAGGTCGCCTTTTTGTTCTGGGACTCGATGAGCGTGCCCGATAGATGCGGGGCATAAATCTTCAGCGGAATGCCAGGGAATCCCGCGCCTGAGCCTACATCAATGAATTGGACAGCGGAGGCGCGTGGGCCCGCGTTCGGCGAGTTGACTTCTGCCAGCGCCGTCGCCAAAAAAAATGACTCTCCGAAATGGCGGCGGAGGATTTCTTCCGGTTGCCGCACCGAAGTCAGATTGGTTTTTTCATTCCACTTCAGCAACAGATCGAGATAGGCGCGAACCTG
>QIAW01000663.1 GCA_003225655.1 Acidobacteriota bacterium | reverse complement strand
TGAAATCGAAAAACTCGCTCATGTCGTCCTGGGCGGCATCGCGCGCCGTCAGCGCAGGAAAACCGAAACGGGTCTCGATCAGCTTCAGAATGGCTGTGTTGTCGCGGTTGACGTGCGAAACAAAATTCGGCCGCACGAATGGCGAGATGATGATGAAAGGAACGCGGAATCCGCTCTCGTTAAAGCCGCCCTTCAAATCACCAGACCGCAGCTTGGGCGGAATGTTATCGGGCGGCACTTCAGTGAACGGCGGAACGTGGTCATACATTCCGCCGCCCTCATCGTAAGTGAGGATGAAGACAGAATCTTTCCATGCGGAACTGTTCATGAGGGCGTCAATGAGCTTTTTAGTGTTGGCGGCGCCGACTTGAATGTTTGCATCAGGATGCTCGTCGCTTCCGGGGGCGCTGTTCACGCAATTGGGCGAAACGTTCTTACCTCCGCCGCGCTCGATGAACACCACATCGGGCAGCAGTTTATCCGCATTGGGGTCTTGCAGAATCTTGTACCACTCATCAATGCAGCGAACGTTGCCCTGGTCCGCGGGATTCTTCCACGTATTCCACTGCGAGAGAAACACACTGCTGTCCAGGTAGTAATACTTCCAGGACACGTGGCGGCCGGTGGCACTGTTGGTGGCCTTGTCCATGGCATCAAAGATGTTCTGCCAGGTGAACTGGCAGGGATTCGTAGTGGGAGTGCAAGTCACATTGGTGCTGGGGGGAAAAACGTCGCCCTGGGAAGTCGCCGAGAACAAATATTCCCGGTTGGCAATAGTATTGGCCAACAAGGGAGAGAACATGCGGTCGCTGGTGGCGAACTGCGCGGCCAGCTCGTAGTAGTACGGAAGATCGGTTTGATCGTAATAGCCCACGGCGCGATCGCCATTGGGGTCGCGCGTGCGGCCCTCTGAGATGGAGTTGGTAGTGATCATGAACTTATCCATCTTGCAATTCGATCCAGGATTGGGAGTGCAACTGGTGGCCCCACTCGGCCGGTGCAGATCGAAATGGCTCTCATTCCATGAAGGAGTGAGATTATCCGTTTGCACGGTGCGCTCGTGGAAGGGTTGGCGGGGAATACCCTTGAGGCCGACCAAGGTCACATTGGGATCGAAGACGTCCACGTCGTTCGGCCCGCCGATGCCTTTGCTCGTTCGGTAGTCGTTGAGTTTGCCCAGATAATTGTCAAACGAGCGATTCTCCTGCACCAGGAAGATGATGTGCTTGATATTGCCTAGGCCAGCGCTCTGCGACACGGTAACCGTGGCAGAAGCGGTGTGCGCGCCGCCATTCACATCCGTGGCGGTAGCAGTGAAAGTGGTGGTGGAAGACAACGGCGAGGTTTGAACGCTTCCGCCTGAAGCGGGATTAACGGCGCCGATCCCGTTGTCGATCGTCACCGATTGTGCCTGAGGCGCTGTCCAAGTCAACGTTGTGCTGCTGTTCGGAGTAACGGCCAGTGGATTGGCGGTGAGCGTAATGAAGTTCACGGTCACCGTAGCCTGTGCGGTGACGGCGGTGCCATCGCCACCCACTGCGGTGGCGGTATACGTCGTTGTGCTTTGCGGCTGGACATTTGCGCTGCCGACCGCACTTCCAGAGGAGCTGACGGGCTGGCTCCCCACGCCATTATCAATGCTGAAGGAAGCGGCATTGGCCACACTCCAGGTCAGAACGCTCGGCTGTCCGGCGGCGGTTACCGTAGGAGAAGCATTGAACGTGATCGTCGGCAAAGGCGGCAGTACAGTGACATTTACCGAAGCTGTTGCGGTTGTACCGTCCGCTGAGGCGACCGTGGCGGAATAAGTGATCGTTTGAGTCGAAAGACTGGCAGGCGCGAGAAAGACCGAGTTATTCGCCGGCAGTGGGGGGGTATCTTCCGTTGGCGCTATCGGCGGATTAAAACTGATCGAGGCGGCGTTCGTGGTTTGCCACGCTATGGTTAGCGAGGCGCCGCCGCGGACCGGATTGGGAGTGGCGGTAAGCGTCACGGTAGGGGCAGTCTTGCTCACGTTGACCGTGGCGCTCACTGGCGCGGAATTTTGGCCGCTGGCGCCATGCGCAGTTAGCGTATAAGTGGTGGTTACGTTGACCGTCACATTCACTGAGCCGTTCGCCGGCTGCGTGCCCACGCCATTATCAATGGTTACCTGAGTCGCGTTCTGGGTTTGCCAGCTCAGCGTGACGATGCTGCCTGCCGCCACGCTGCTGGAATTAGCGGTGAACGAAACGACCTGAGGAACGGCGTTATTGTTGTTTTGGGGTGAAGCCCCGAGACCCCGGCATCCGGATAACCAAATTAGATTGCAAGACACAAGCAGAGACAGTACAGCCAGCAAGAAGGATTTCCCTGAAGAAGGCCGGCGCATAAACGATATCCACCTCAACCCAGAATTAGGAGAACTGTTGCTATTTATAGATTGGTTAACAGCAATCCGGAGTTGCACCTGTCCAGAGCTGCTGCGGCGTGCAAGCCGAGAGAAGGGATGCCTCTAAGGTGAATTTTTATGAAGCGGTAATCACCGCTGGGGGCTTGACGACGCTGGGGCTGGTCGGTAG
>QIAW01000139.1 GCA_003225655.1 Acidobacteriota bacterium | reverse complement strand
CGAGCCGGTGACGAACGAGGGACCGCTGGTGCAGCGTGATCCGCGCGTGCCACCCGCCGCTGCCAAGGCATTTATTGAGGAGTTGATGTAGCGGCGTCCTACTTGCTTGCTGGAGGTCCGCCCGCAAAGGTGGACTCTGCAGCCAATCTCCACTTGCCGCCGGCTTTCCTCAAGACGACGAGGTAGTGTCCATTGTTGGTAGTAGAGTCCGTGAATTTTCCCCATTCGTAAGCAAGGTCTCCCGAAGACTGCATGCGCGAAGCCTTGTTGCAGGTAGTCGTGAATATTCTTGCGCCCCTGGATCGTTTCTGTGCCGGTGGTTATCAGCACCGCGTCTTCGGCATAAAGGTCCGCAAGCTTATCCGCCTGCTTCTGGTTGAACAGCTCGGCATATTGGGAACGCAAGTTGTCGACATCCTTTTTCCAATCGCCGGATTTAGCCACGGCAGCGGTGAGACACAACGCAACCGCCAGACAGACACAAATTACTTTTGCTTTCACATGATCCTCCTGGGTTCAGGACCGACTCGATCCCGATCCTGGCACGCAGCATTGTACATCGGGCACGATCAAAGATCGTTCATAAGTAAAGATCGTTCATGAAAGAACGATTCGTTCCTGACCATTGGCACATGCGTTGTTTCTCCGGGCCGCCGCGGTGGATAAGCCTGGATCAAGGATCCGATTTTTTATCCTTGTCATTCAGCGTACTCCGCACGGTTTGGCTGAGAGCTCCCGGAGTGTAGGGTTTCTGCAGGAACACAGCGCCATCATCAATTGTGGAATTCAGTGAGACTAATTCAGCGCTATGGCCGGTTGTAAAGATCACGGGGAGATCGGGCTTGATGGCGCGCATTTGTAAGTAGGCTTCGGGTCCGCTCAATCCAGGCATGACAACATCGAGCACAGCGAGCTGAATTTCTTTCGCCTTCTCCTGGAACAGGCGCACGGCCTCTGGTCCATCACTTGCCAGAATGACGCGATAGCCCTGGGAGGCCAGTGTCGCCTCAACTACTTCCCGAAGTCCCGCGTAATCTTCGGCCACCAGAATGGTCTCTGTGCCTCGTGTAACTTTGTCGATCGCCGCCGCTGTGCGTGCCTCCGGCGTTCCGGAGCCGGCCGGAAGATAGACGTGGAAGACAGTTCCAGCGCCAAGTTTGCTATCCACGGTCACAAAACCGCCATGCTGCTTCACAATGCCATAGACGCTCGCCAGCCCCAGCCCGGTCCCTTTGCCTGTTTCCTTGGTAGTGAAAAAAGGTTCGAAGATTTGGTCCAGGGTTGCCGCATCCATTCCCATGCCGGTATCTGAGACTGAGAGCACGACATAGAGGCCGGGCACGGCGTCTGAATGAGCCTGGCTAAACTCTTCGCTGACCATAACGCTTTGGGTCTCAATGGCAAGAACTCCTCCGTCGGGCATGGCATCGCGCGCGTTCAGGCACAGATTCATCAGAACTTGTTCGATCTGCGTGGGGTCTGCCCGAAGGACATCGGACTCAGGCGTGAGAGCGATCGTAAGTTCGATTTGCTCTTCGATGACACTCTGCAGCAAGCTCGTTGTTTCCTTTACCAGATCATTGAGACGGAGGTTTCTAGGCTGCAGAACCTGGCGGCGCGCGAAGGCGAGCAACTGAGATGTCAATCCGGCTGCGCGCTTGGCCTGCTCGCGGATTCTTCGGAACTTCTCCCGTAACGGGCCACTGGCCGAAGCCTCATCATGCCCTAACTGCGCCCAGCCAAGAATAACGCCGAGCGCGTTGTTGAAATCGTGCGCAATGCCTCCTGCCAGCCGGCCAATGGCTTCGAACCTCTGCAGTTGCTGGATTTCCTGTTCCAGGCGTTTGCGTTCTCGCCGCTGCTCTGCTTCATGAAGCTCCCTGTGAATGGAGGGAAGCAGGCGCGACAGATTGTCTTTCATGACGTAGTCTTGAGCGCCCTGTTTCAGCGCGGCCACGGCCGCTTCTTCCCCGATGGTGCCGGAGACAAAAATAAACGGGAGTTCCAAACTTTTTGCCCGCAGCAGTTTCAGCGCCTCCGTTCCCGAGAAGTGCGGCATGGAGTAATCGCAGATGACCAGGTCCCACTGCTTCTGAGCCAGGGCCGCCTCCATACCGGCCGGGCTATCCACTCGTTCATATGTCACTTCATAGCCGCCCCGGCGCAGCTCCCGAACCAGCAACGCGGCATCGTCTTCCGAATCTTCCACCATGAGCAGGTGAAGGGGCAGGCTCATTTAACCATCCTAGTGAGCGGCGCGGGTTCGTTCAAAATCAACCAGTAAAGACCGAGCTGGCGGACGGCCTCGATGAACTGGCCAAAATCCACCGGCTTGCGCACGTAGCTGTTGGCGCCTAAGCCGTAACCGGTGATGCGGTCCTGCTCCTCATTCGAAGATGTCAGAATCACCACCGGCAGCAACCGCGTGCGCTCATCTTCGCGAAGCTTGCGCAGCACCTCCAGGCCATTCACCTTGGGCAGCTTCAAATCCAACAGAATGACCTGGGGCATGACGCTCAAATCGCGTCCCGCATAGGGTCCGCTTGCGAACAGGTAATCAAGCGCTTCCACACCGTCGTGGGCGACGACCACTTCGTTCCTGATGTTGTTCTTCTTCAGCGCCCGCAGAGTAAGCGCTTCGTCGTCGGCATTGTCTTCCACTAACAAGATAGGGCTATTTCCCATACGATCTCCTGGTAGATCTGAGTTCAGTCATATTTTTCCTGCAGCACAAAGTAAAAAGTTGCTCCTTGTCCGGTGGCGCCTTCCGCCCAAATTCGGCCGCCGTGCCGATGAATGATGCGCTGCACCGTCGCTAACCCCACTCCGGTGCCGGTGAACTCGCTTTGGCGGTGCAGCCGCTGAAACACGCCAAACAGCTTATTGGCATACTGCATCTCGAATCCAGCGCCGTTGTCACGGACAAAGTAAACCTGCCCTGAATCCTGCTTCTGGATTCCAAACTCGATACGGGCATGGAGCTGATGGCCGGTAAACTTCCAGGCGTTATCCAGCAGGTTCTGAAGGACAACGCGCAACAACGCCCGGTCTCCCTCCACCATCAAGCCGGGCTGAATGACGAAGGTAGTTTGCCGCTTCGGTTCCGAGGCCTGTAGTTGCGATGCGATCTCCTGCGCCAGCCGGCTCAAATTCACTTTGTCTCGAACCATCTCCGCTCGGGCAATGCGCGCGAGCTGCAGCATATCGTCAATCAACTGGCCCATTCGTCCTGCAGCCGCGCGGATGCGTTCCAGGTGCGCTCTTCCCTCTGCGTCAATTTTGTCCTGGTAGTCTTCGAGCACGGCCAGGCTGAAGCCATCAATGGCGCGCAGAGGCGCGCGCAGATCGTGGGAAACCGAGTAACTGAAGGCCTCGAGCTCTTTGTTGGCGGCTTCAAGCTGCGCGTTCCGGATTCGCACCTCCTCTTCAATCTTCTTGCGTTCGGTCATGTCGCGCGTCACTTTGCCGAAGCCGCGCAGTTTTCCGCTCTCATCGCGCAACGCCGTGATCATCACGTTCGCCCAGAGACGCGAGCCGTCTTTGCGCACCCGCCAACCTTCGTCTTCAAAATGCCCTTGTTCGGCTGCAACCGCCAATTCGTATTCAGGCTTGCCGCGTACGATGTCTTCGGCTGGGTAGAAGCGAGAGAAGTGCTGGCCCACAATTTCGTCCGCGCGATAGCCCTTGATCCGCTCCGCCCCGGTATTCCAACTGATGACGTAACCCTGAGGATCAAGCATGAGAATGGCGTAATCCTGTACGTTCTCCACCATCAAACGAAAGCGCTCTTCGCTTCGCCGCAGGGCCTCCTCCCCTCGCGAGTGTTGAGACAGGTCCTGCAAGGCCGCCAGGAAAAGTGTTTCCGCCCCTATTTTCAAGGCAGAAAGAGAAAGATTCAGGGGAAACTCACTTCCATCTTTTCTTTTTCCCGCCAGTTGAACGGTGGTCCCAATCACG
>QIAW01000660.1 GCA_003225655.1 Acidobacteriota bacterium | reverse complement strand
AAACAGTCAATGCAATTCATTCGTGGTGAGGTGGAGTGCGAGCAGGCCATGGCTGCGGCGCAACAGGCGCACCGCAACTATGCCAAGCGGCAGATGACCTGGTTCCGGCGCGAACCGGACGTTCATTGGTTCAAGAATTTTGGAGACGACCACCAAGTGCAACGCGAGGCGATCTCTCTTGTTGTTGCCCAACACGCAGGGCACGCAAAGTCGTAGCCCTTTCGTAATCCCCAGCGGTGTCTCACTTCGTGCAACTAATCTGAAACAAAGGTAATCTCAATATCAGAACACTTTGAATGACTCTGGCCGACAAGACCGTTCCTAACCCTGCCGAATTCACAACCCGGCTGCGCAATATCACGGAAGAGCTGCGTGTCATCCAGAAAGATCTGTATGACATGGCGGCATCGATCCCTTCGAAATCGAGCCCTCTGAAAAAAGAACAGCATTCTCAGTTGGTCAACTCTCTACTTAGCTTGACCTTGCTTGCTGACCTGAAAGTGGTGGTCGACCAGTTGCGCCAGATTCTGCGGACATACATTGATACCGTCGCTGATCAGGCCGCCAATCATAAAGACTATCCCCTGCAGGTATACCGCATCCAACGCGCCACGGAAGCGCTACGGCTGCTGCATCAGGGCGCCCAGGAACTGGCCGAGGGCGAGCTGGCCAGCCGGCCATCTTTTATCGAACACATTGATTCCGTCGTCGAGCGCCGCCTGCGGGCTCCCCAGGCCCAAGCCAAAGAAGCCGCGCCTCCCTGCGACGCAGCCTAGAGCAAAAAATCAGCGGCAAAATCACCGATGACGTCCTGAAGTAATTCTGCTATTGTCGCCATCATGTACAAGCGGCTGCTTCTTCTGCTCTTGCTGGCCATCCCCTGTTTTGCCAGAGATTTTCAAAAACCCGGGCCGATTCAGACCACTTCCGATGCGCAAAAATGGGCCGATAGGACCCTGCGCAAGCTCAGCCTGGATGAAAAAATAGGGCAGATGTTCATGATGCGCGGCCGGGCGGAGTTTCTGAACGTCACTAGTCCCGATTATCTGCAACTGCGCGATCAGATTCGCCGCTACCACATTGGCGGAGTAGTACTGACGGTGCGCACCGACGGGCCTTTCTTACTTCGCAATCAGCCCTTTGAGGCCGCCACCTTTACCAACCGCTTGCAGCGCGAGTCATATTTGCCCCTCATCTTTGCCGCCGACTTCGAGCGGGGGCTCTCCACCCGGCTGAATGGCGCCACGGTGTTTCCCCATGCCATGGCCTTTGGCGCCACCGGCAACCCTGCTTATGTTGAAGGTTTCGCCCAAATTGTCGCCCAGGAGGCGCGCGCCATCGGCGTGCAATGGAACTTTTATCCCATCGCCGACGTGAACTCGAACCCTGCCAATCCCATCATCAACACGCGTTCCTTCGGCGAAGACCCCAAGCAGGTCTCGGAGATGGTCAGCGCTTACATACGGGCGGCGCGGGATGCCGGCATGATGACCACGGCCAAACATTTTCCCGGCCACGGCGACACCGAATCAGATTCACACCTGGAGCTGGCGCGCGTGGGCGGCGACCTGCAACACCTTCAGAGTATCGAGTTGCCGCCCTTTCAGCAGGCGATTGCCGCTGGCGTTGATTCGGTGATGGTGGCGCATGTAACGGTACCCACGCTCGATCCCGACCCGGGACATGTGGCTTCAACTTCGCCTGCAGTCATTGGGAATCTGCTGAAAGAGCAGCTTGGCTTCAAAGGGCTGGTGGTTCCTGACGCGATGGATATGAATGCCCTGATGCGCCTGTATGTCGGGCACGGCGCCAACCCCAGCGGCCGCGCTGCCGTCGAGGCCGTGAAGGCGGGGGTTGACATGATCCTGATTCCCGCTGATCTGGACGCGGCTTATAACGGCCTTCTTAGCGCGGTGCGCAGCGGGGAAATTCCAGAGACCCGCATCAACGACTCCGTCCGCAAAATCCTGGTGACCAAAGCCACGCTGGGGCTTGCCAAGGCGCGTTTCGTGGATATCGACGCTCTACCCAATATCATTGCCACTCCTGAGCACGTGGCTTTTGGCCAGCTTGTGGCTGATTCAGCCATTACCCTGGTGCGCGATAATGGCCAGGTTCTGCCCCTCAAAAAGGCCGCGCCGGCCCCCAATAATGGAACTTCCACCCCTGGCCTTTCGTATCAAGCGGAACAGGAGGCCGGCAAGAAGGTGCTGGCGGTGATATTTTCCGACGATATACGTTCAGATTCGGGACGCACCCTGGAGCGCGAGCTGCGCGCGCGCATTCCCGATGCGAATGTGATGTACGTGGATCCCCGCATCGCGGCGGCGATGACTCCGCAGGTGATGCAGGCTGCGAATGAGGCACAAACCGTCATTGCCGCAGTTTTCTTGATTCCCACCGCCGGCAAGGCCGTGCGCGTGCAGGGCACGGTGCAAAATGCGATTGGCCTGACGGAGGCGCCTGCCGATCTGCTGCGGCAGATTCTGGCGCATGTCCCCGCCCGGACGATCGTTCTGGCAGTAGGAACGCCCTATGTGGCTGCTGAATTTCCCGAGGTACAGAACTATCTGTGCACATTTTCTGTGGCCAGCATCTCGGAGTTCAGCGCCGTGAAGGCGCTCTTTGGTGAGATCCCGATTCGTGGCCACCTGCCGGTCACGATCCCAAACATTGCCCAAAGAGGAGCGGGCATTGAGAAACCATCAGCCGTTGCTCCCGTGCCCCCGGTTGAAGGAGGTTTATTGCAACATGCGCAAGGAAAATAATCTTACCTCTCCAAAAATCGCATTCATCGGCCTGGCTTTGCTGGCGCTGGCAGGATGCAATGCTGTTATTTCCAAATCCGACGACAACGGCAAGCAGGAAAAGAGCGTGCAAATCAGCACCCCGCTGGGTGAACTGAAGGTACGCAAAGAGATCGATCTCAAAGAGCTTGGCCTGACACCCTATCCGGATGCGCGTATGCTTCCCGATGACCAAAACTCGGATGGCGATAATAACCGCGCGAACGTCAATATTTCCACGCCGTTCTTTGCACTGAGAGTCACCGCTGCAAAATATGAATCGAACGACGCCCCGGAGAAGATCCTTGATTTCTACAAAAAAGACATGGCCCGCTACGGCAAAGTGGTTCCGTGCAAGGGATCGAACGGCAAAGAGAGTAACAAAAAAGAGAGTGATAAGGACGATGACTTTAACCTGAAACTCGACTGCAGTGATGTAGAGGGCGACAGCAAGAGCACGACGCTCAAAGCCGGTGAGGGCTCAAGCCAGCACATCGTCGTGGTCGAGCCGAAGGGAAAAACAACTCAGATCAGCCTGGTTCATATCCGGTTGCACGGCGGCAAAACGGAGACTATGTAGTTGAGGAGCTAGTAAGTAACCCAACGCTTAAAGGAGGACCGGATGATTACCCTCGCTTTGATATTCGTGGCTTATTGGCTGCCCTCGTTGCTGGCATTTCACCGCGGGCACAAGAACCGCCTGCCCATATTGATGGTCAATTTTCTCCTGGGATGGACTATCTTCGGCTGGATCGTGGCTCTCATCTGGGCTTGCACCAGCAACACAGAACCTAGCCGCGCTGCCGTCTGGGGATAGACGGCTAACCCAACCTGCTAACCAAGCCGCCTGGATGGCGTCTATAATGGGATGTTCTTCAGCAGCCCTTTATGACGTGGTCTGCCTAATTACTAGCTTTTCCCCATGCCTTTGTTGATACTGTTCCGCTTATCTACCTTGAACTTCTGGAGGAGTTCCCAATGCGCCTGATAAAACTATTCGGCTTTGTGCTGCTTGCTCTCACCGTGTCCGCGGCACAGGAGTCAAAACCTACAAACCCTTCGTCGGAAGAGTTACCCAAGCTCACGCTCGGCTTCGATATCCATGCGCTGGATACGACCGCTAGTCCTTGCAATGATTTTTTCCAGTACGCATGTGGCACCTGGTCGAAGGAAAACGATATCCCGGCAGACAAGACTACCTGGGGACGCTTCAACGAACTGGACGAACGCAATCGCGCAACTTTGCACGATATCCTGGAAAAGTCTTCCCAAAATGATCCCAAGCGCACCTCGACCGAGCAAAAGTTCGGCGATTACTATGCCGCATGCCTGGATCAGGAAGCCATCAACAAAAAGGGCCTTGCCCCAATCCAGGCGGAGCTGGACCGGATTGCGAAGTTGAAAGACAAGTCTGAACTGCCGGCTGAAGTAGCCCATCTGCACAGCATCGGCGTGGATGCGCTCTTCAATTTTGGCTCCGATGCTGATTTCAAAAATGCCAGCAAGGTGATCGCCGCCACCGATCAGGGAGGACTCGGGCTCCCCGACCGCGATTACTACTTCAAAGATGACCCCACTTCGCAGAAACAGCGCGAACAATACAAGCAGCACGTGCAAAATATGTTCGAACTGCTGGGCGACAAGCCGGAAGCCGCGGCCAAGGAAGCGCAGACGGTCCTTGAAATCGAAACCGCCCTGGCCAAAGGCTCCATGAATCGCGTTGACCGCCGCGAGCCCAGCAATATTTACCACAAGATGAGCACGGCAGAGCTGGCCAAGCTCAGCCCGGCGTTTAGCTGGAACAAATACATTACTTCCGTCGACGCCCCTGAGTTCAAAGAGCTGAATGTGGCTGTGCCGAAATTCGTAGAGAACATGCAGGAGCTGATTGAAAAGCAGCCTCTGGAAAACTGGAAAGCCTACCTGCGCTGGCACCTGGTGAATGCCAACAATCCTTTGCTGCCCAGCAAGTTCGACGAGGAAAGTTTTAACTTCTACAACCACATAATGCGCGGCCAGAAAGAACAGGAAGCCCGCTGGAAGCGTTGCACCCGCTTCACCGACAGTGCTCTGGGTGAAGCCCTGGGGCAAAAGTACGTGGAAGAAACCTTTGGCAAGGAGGGCAAAGAGCGGACTCTGAAGATGATCCATGCCCTGGAGAAGGCGCTGGAGAGCGATATCAAGGGCCTGTCCTGGATGACCGACACTACCAAGCAGGCGGCACTGGTAAAGCTGGCGGTCATCGCCAACAAAATTGGTTATCCGGACAAATGGCGCGACTACAGTACCCTGGAAATTGTGCGCGGAGACGCGCTGGGCAATCAGCAGCGCGCTGATGCCTTTGAGTTCCGCCGCCAGCTCAAAAAGATTGGCAAAGACGTGGACAAAATGGAATGGGGAATGACTCCGCCCACGGTCAATGCCTATTACAATCCCGTGGAGAACAACATCAATTTCCCGGCGGGAATTCTGCAGCCCCCGTTCTACGACAACAAAATGGATGATGCCGTAAACTTCGGTGGCATTGGCGCTGTCATTGGGCACGAACTTACCCACGGCTTCGACGATGAAGGCCGTCAATTCGATGCCCAGGGCAATCTGCGCGATTGGTGGACGCCGCAAGACCAGAAAGCTTTCAATGAACGCGCCCAGTGCATAGTCGATGAATACAGCAGCTTTGTCGCGGTGAACGACGATAAAGATCCCAAGAACGAGGTTCATCTGAATGGCAAGCTGACGCTGGGCGAGAACACCGCTGACAACGGCGGCCTGCGCATCGCCTACATGGCGCTGATGGATACGCTGGCCGGCAAGGAACAGCCCAAGATTGACGGCTTCACTGCTGAGCAGCGGCTGTTCCTGGGGTGGGGACAGGTCTGGTGCTCGAAGATGCGACCGGAAACCGCACGGCAGCGGGCGCTTACCGATCCGCACTCTCCGGGCAAGTTCCGCGTCAATGGCGTGGTAAGCAATATGCCCGAGTTCCAAAAGGCGTTTAGCTGCAAGACCGGCGATGCCATGGTACGCGAGAACGCCTGCCACGTTTGGTAACGGTCGTAACAACCTCAGCAAAAAGGCACAACCGCTCTGGTTGTGCCTTTTGCTTTTGAATTGTAGAGACGTAGCATGCTACATCTCTACGACGGTCTTATGTAATTGGACTCACCGACTCCGCCTGCTCATGAGCGTGGTAACTAGAGCGCACCAGCGGCCCCGATTCAACGTGACGAAAGCCCATCTGGAGGGCTTGCGCCTTCAGGTAGGCAAACTCATCGGGGGTGTAATAACGAGCCATCGGCAGGTGGTCTTTGGAAGGGCGCAGGTACTGTCCAATGGTAAGAATGTCCACTTTGCGGGCAGCTAGATCCTGAAAGACAGCCAACAGCTCATCCATCTCTTCGCCTAAGCCCACCATCACGCCGGTCTTGCTTACCGTTTTCGGGGAAAATTCTTTCACGTTGGCAAGCAGTTGCAATGTGCGTTCGTA
>QIAW01000661.1 GCA_003225655.1 Acidobacteriota bacterium | reverse complement strand
AGCGAGTTATCCGGCGCTCGCCGGTTGGCCCAACACATCGGTTCCGAACATCATGAAGTGGTTCTTCGTCCCCAGAATTTCTTCGCCAGCCTGCCGCAACTGATTTGGCAGGAAGACGAGCCGGTGGTATGGCCGTCGAGCGTCGCCCTCTTCCATGTTTCCCGTCTTGCTGGTGAGAAGGTGAAAGTGGTGCTCACCGGTGAAGGTGGAGATGAGCTCCTGGCCGGGTATCTGAAATATCGTGTAACGCTTTGGAACCTACGGCATGGGCCACTTTACAGAAAACTTGTCCCCAAACGAATCCGTGAGCTTGTGCAGAAGACATTATCCTCAGGGTTCGCTCCGGACTGGCTGCAGCGCAAGCTGCGGCATTCGTTCCTCTACTATCCGGATACTCTCGAAAAAATCTATTTCGACAATTTCTACGCTGTTTTCCCGCAGGGCCAGCAACCAGAACTGTTAAACAGGGAAGTGAACGAGGAACTGCGCGAAGTTGACGCCTACGCCAATTCGATGCGGTTCTTCCCAGCAAAGGGCCGCAATGAAAATTTGCTGAACCGGCTTCTTTACCTCGACATGAAAACCTATTTAGTCGAGCTTCTGATGAAGCAGGACCAGATGAGCATGGCCGCTTCCATTGAGAGCCGCGTTCCATTTCTGGACCACAAACTGGTGGAGTTTGCCGCCCGCATTCCGGCGCATTACAAAATACGGTTGTTTTCCGGAAAGTACTTGCTGCGGCGCGCCATGGCCGGCCGGCTGCCGGCAGAGGTACTCCGGCGTAATAAAAAGGGCTTCCCCACTCCAATTCGTCCATGGTTGCGGAATCAATTGTTCGAGAAGCTCTCCGCCATCCTTACCAGCGGGCGGATGGCCGAGCGGCGGCTTATCAAACCCGCTTACATACGATCTCTTCTTGAGGCCCACCGGCGCGGCCACTCGTCTGCTACCGAAGGTTGCTGGAGGCTTCTCAATTTCGAATTGTGGAACCGGATCTTTTTGGATGGCGATCATAGCTGGTCGAACCTTCAGACCCAAAGCGATCAAGCTCTTATGTCTGCTTGAGTGGGCTGTTCTTGCCTTCTGCAGAATTGTCGATAAATAAGAAGATGAAGATTCTGTTGGCATTGCCGAGGCCTCTTTTTCCCGCGGATACAGGCGGAAAGATACGCTCGCTTAACATCTTTTCACGCTTGGCGAAGAAAGCCGAGATTCACGCTGTCTCTTTTGCCGATCCGGCCGGCGACGCAGCCGCCTTGCCTGAAATGAAGGCAATGTTCGCAAGCTACACTCCAGTGTTCTGGCGAGAGGCAAAGAGGCACTCGCGAAAGTTTTACGCAGAAGTCATAGCCAACCAATGCAACGCTTTGCCCTACTTTTTGGCTAAGTGCAATCGCCCGCATTTCCGCTCGGCCGTGAAAAAAATGGCCGCTGAGCAGCGCTTCGATCTGGTGTTCTGTGACTTTCTGCACACGGCGGTACCCTTGCTGGACTTCAACTTCAAACCGAGGGTGGTGTTCGAGCATAATGTCGAATTTCTGCTACGCAAGCGCAAGTGGGAGGTAGAGAAACAACCCCTGCGGAAGCTCGTGTTTGGCGCCGAGTGGAGAAAAACACGGACCATCGAAGCCAAGGTGTGCTCATCATTCGACCATGTGCTCGCGGTGTCAGAAGACGATCGGCATACCTTGCAGAGCGAATTTGCAATCAACCATGTCTCTATGCTTCCAACCGGAGTGGATACCGATTTCTTCCATCCCCCAAACGATGATCCGCAACATCAGCCACAACCAGGACACCTCGTCTTTGTGGGCTCGATGGATTGGGACCCGAATGAAGACGCAATGTTGTGGTTCTTACGGGAAGTTTACCCACGAATCCGCCAGGCCATGCCCAAGGCCAGCCTCACGATTGTGGGGCGCAGTCCCTCCTCTCGCCTGCGCGTGATGGCTGCCGGGGTGCCTGCGGTAGAAGTCACTGGACGAGTCGCTGACGTTCGTCCTTATCTTTCTCAGGCTGAGGCCGTAGTGGTTCCGTTACGGATTGGGGGAGGAACGCGCATCAAGATTCCAGAAGCCATGGCGATGGCGAAGGCGGTGGTCGCTACGCCTATCGGAGCCGAGGGCTTGCCTTTTCGCGACGGCCGTGAGATTCGCATCGCCGAGCAGCCTGAAAGCTTTGCCCAGGTGGTCGTCGAGCTTCTCAAGAATGCATCATTGCGAGATGCCATCGGGAGTGCGGCACGCGCAGAGGTGGTTCGTAACCATGGCTGGAGCATGGTGGTGGCCAGGATGGAAGAAATTCTCGAGCAGGTGATGTGCTCCCGAAGGGTGTGGTCGGGAAGAGGAGCAAGCGTTGCGTAAAGTGCCCCCAGCGCACGTGAATCTAATGAACGAAGGAATTGTGTTTTCGACGAACGAATCTGCTCCTGTGCAGAACCTGATTCGTCCACAGAATCGTGCGCAAAACGCAAAAATAGGATTCTTTTTCCTTTGGCTTTTTACGGTTGCAGTTTATGCGCGACCGGAAGACATTGTCCCCGAATTAGGCCAACTTCACCTGACATTCGTCTTCGGTTTGTGCAGCGGCCTGGCGTTCCTGGGGGCGCTGCTATCGGGCAACACTCGCCTGCTTTGGAGCCGGGAACTCCAGATCGTGCTTCTGCTCACTGTGTGGTATATCGTCAGCATTCCCTTTGCTTTCTGGAGAGGAGGCAGCTTTCAGATACTCCTCAATCTATGGCTGAAGACCCTTTTCATATTTTTCTTGCTGACCCAGACACTCGTCACACTGGAGCGGATTCGCAGACTTCTTTGGGCGATTATCCTCAGCGAACTGTTTGTGACCAGCTTCTCTATCGTTCAGTCTTCCCGGGTTATCTGGGTTGGCGGGCGCATGCTCGGCGTCAATCTGGGGATGCTGGGCTGGAATTTTCTGGGAATTGCCGCTGCCGTCACCATCCCGTACATCGCGGCGATATTTGTTCTGCGGCGCTCTCTACTTACGACTGGTCTTTTGGCTGCTGCATTCTTCTCGATGTTGTGGATGGTTGTGCTCACGGCTTCCCGAGGCGGTCTGTTGAACGTTGTATTTTCTGTAGTGCTCACATCACTCCTTGTTCTCCGCGGCAGCTTTCGCGGCAGGATGGTTGGAGTTGGAATCATACTGACCCTGGTTTGTGCAGTCTGCCTGGCGCCCCAGGTTTTTTGGCAGCGGCTGGAGACAGT
>QIAW01000138.1:2966-5749 GCA_003225655.1 Acidobacteriota bacterium | reverse complement strand
CGTCGGTGCCGGCGAGCCAGGCGCGTATCTGGGGGAGAGCCTCGCGGGCGGCGGCTTCGCCGATGGCGATCATCTCAGAAGAGCGCTGGAATTCGTCGTAACCAAAGTGTTCAATATTGGGCTCAATCATCACGTCGGCGTGCTGCTTCCACAAGGCGCTCATGCGATCCTGCGCGATGGAGAAGCACTGGCCAATAACGTCGAAAACATGCCGCGGGCCTTTGCCTGAGACCCAATGCGCCGCCAGATGCACAGCGATGACACGGTCGGCGCCCATCTCCCGCAAGGGTTTAGCGGGAACGGGATAGCCCAGAAGGCCATCCACGTAGAGTTTGCCGTCAAGACTCACGGGAAGAAACATTCCTGGATAAGCGCAGCTCGCGCGCACGGCATCGATCAAAGAGCCGGATTTGAAGACCACGCCTTGTCCCGTAGTAAACTCGGTGGCGGCGATGGCCAAAGGAACGCGCAGCTCCTCAAAGGTGTGCACCCGGAAGAGCCGATCGAGAAACCCCTTCATGCGGTCATTGGAGCAGAGGCCGAAGCGGGAGATGGTCCAGCGGGCAAAGTCCTTAAAGCGCACCAGCATGGCAATTTCTTCCATCTCTTTGGCGCTCAGTCCGCTGCAGTATGCGGCGCCAATCACCGCACCGACACTGGTTCCAGCGACGTAATCAATAGGAATGCGCTCCTGCTCAAAGACCTTGAGCACGCCGATGTGAGACATGCCGCGGGCGAATCCGCCACCCATGGCCAGCCCAATGCGGGGCCGCTTCGGAAGTGGAGCCGAAGGAGAGCTATGGGCGTTGCGCGTATTGGAAAGCTCATCTTTGAAAGCTTTCACCGAGCGCACAATTTTGGAAAACTTGCCCATACAGTGTCCAGCTCACTTACTGAGATGCTGAAAGGTGCTGTGCTGGATGCAGAACTCACAATTATTAACGTCCTTATAATGCTCCCGGAGTTCGGGCAACCTTTTGCAAATATGGTACTTAGTTAAGTAGTCAGCTCTGACTGTCCCGCAACCTCACTTCTTCACTGCGGATTTAGGGCAGTCTGCTCGTACTGAAGCTTTAGGGTCTCTCCCGGCGCCAGAGCGAACCATTGCGCGAACAGCCGGTCCCGCAGCTCGCGCACACGTGCGAGGTCTTTCTCTGAGAGAAGCCGCGGTGCACTGCGTCCCGAAGAGGCGGCCTGCATAGCGGCATAATGGTTGAATTCATCCGCAGTCCACAGGGTGCCGCCGGAACGCTCGCTGTCGAATGACCCCACCAGGTGCTCGACCTCCACCGCCTCATCGGGCAGGGGGCCACGCGCACCTTTGCCGGTGGTGTCGTCTATCTCCCAGCCATCGGCAATGAGTCCGTAGAAGCCGCGGCGAAATTCAAGTGCAGACTCGACGGCAAAGTGGGTGAGATCGTGCAAGGCAAAGAACGCCGCATGCCGGGTTTTCTGTTTCTGCCAGGTCATCGAACCATCGGCACGTATACAGCGCAGCACCCCGCTGCCATCGGTGCGCTTGGTGATCTGAATGGCGAGCATCATCGCTGTTTTCATAATGACCTGTATGCCACGTATCAGCAAGACGGGGAAGGCCCCTTCCAGTGAACCATTTCCTCGGAGATAAAATATTTGACCAGGTCACGATAGAGCTTTTCCACCACGTCGGGATCCAGCCCTTCCTCGTCCGCCCATTGCCGGCGCATCTGGAGCATTGCAGCAAAACGCTCGGGAGCAGCCACCGCAGCAGGGCTCGTCTTGAACTTTGCCGCAGCAATAACGTAGTGTCTTCGTGCGCCAATCGCGGCGATGATATCGCGGTCAATACGATCGATCTCAGTCCGGATCTCGGTCAGGGAGGCGCAATCCTTGTGGAAGCGTTGCGCCTTGGTGGGACGATTGTGGCAAAAATCGCACAATGCTCTTCCACCGGTTGGCGTTGGTGGCCTTGTGAATGCTATGGTTAAACTCTCTTATGGCGCAGACAGCACGAGAGTTTTCCGCCGGTGGGGTCGTAGTCAGGCATAAAGACGGGCAGTGGTGGGTCGCGGTGATCCGGCCCACCGGGCGCGAGGCCTCTAAAAAAAAGAGCGCGAAGAGCAAGATAACGCAGGCGGCAAAACCTGTGCTGACCTTGCCCAAGGGATTGATTGACCCGGGAGAGAAGCCGGAAGAAACCGCGGTGCGTGAGATTCAGGAGGAAACCGGCATCGACGCCGAGCGGGTGGTCAAACTGGGCAATGTGAAATATGTCTACATGCGCAGTTGGAGCGACGGCGCGCGCGTATTCAAGGTGGTGACCTATTACCTCTTCCGTTATATATCCGGACGCATCGGCAACATCAAGCCAGAGATGCGGCATGAGGTCGAAGAAGCCCTCTGGATTCCGCTGCAAGAAGCCACGCAGGTGCTGACCTACAAAGGGGACCGCGAGATGGCGCGGGCGGCCCTGGAATATATCCAGAAGAATCCGAACTTAACCACCTAGCATTTGGCACGGAAGACTACGGTGACTCTGGTCTTTAAACTGGGTTATCATTGAAGGTTCGCGTCCAGCCGACCTTCCCCCTGGCATTCTCGGTTTTCAAAGCAGGGAAGCGGTGTGCGCGGGCGTGTGTTGATGCGCGCGAATTTTCAAGTATGAGAAGGGTGAGCACGAAGCGAGCGCCGGGCCAGCGCGAGCGTAGTGCGAAGGCGCAGCAGCCTTGTTTTGGCTGCGGAGCCGTCAGATTAGAAAGGGTGAGCACGAAGCGAGCGCCGGGCCAGCGCGAGCGTAGTGCGAG
>QIAW01000138.1:0-2886 GCA_003225655.1 Acidobacteriota bacterium | reverse complement strand
GTGCTCTCGGAGCAGTTTTCCGTGGTGGCGCGCTACGCTGGCGGCCACAACGCCGGCCATACGGTCATTATTAATGGCAACAGGTTCGTGCTTCAGCTTGTGCCCTGCGGTATTTTCCGCAAAGGATGCCGGGGCGTGATCGGCAATGGCGTAGTGCTCGATCCTATTGCTTTCCTGAAAGAAGTGGAAGAGCTTCGCAAAACCGGCGTCAAAGTGGATGGCAACAACCTGTTTATCAGCAATCGAGCCCAGGTCATCTTGCCTTACCACCGCATGATGGAGCTGGCCTCGGAGAATGCCCCCGGACGGGTCAAGATTGGCACCACCTCGCGCGGCATCGGTCCCACCTATGAAGATAAGATGGGCCGCCGCGGCCTGCGCGTCATTGACCTGCTCGACCTGAAGCTGCTGAAGACCCACATTGAAAACGCCTGCCGCGAGAAGAACATGATCGCGCACGCGCTGTTCAACTCCGAGCCGATTGATGCGGATAAAATGTATGCAGAATATGCCGAGGCAGCACGGCAGGTTGCGCCCTTTGTGGCCGACACGGCAGTGTTGCTGAACCGCGCCATCGCCGATGGCGAAGCAGTGATGTTTGAAGGGGCCCAGGCGACGATGCTCGATATTGACCACGGCACCTATCCTTTTGTCACCTCGTCGAGCACGACCGCGGGCGGCGCGGCCACTGGAACCGGTGTACCTCCAACAGCCATTCGTAACGTCATTGGCGTGACCAAGGCTTATTGCACGCGCGTGGGCGGCGGGCCGTTTCCCACGGAAATCAACAATGGCATTGGCGACAAGCTGCGCGAACGCGGCAACGAATTTGGCGCGGTGACCGGGCGTCCGCGGCGCTGCGGCTGGATGGATCTGCCCTTGCTGCGCTACTCCAACATGATCAACGGCTGCTCGTGGCTGGTGGTAACGAAACTCGACGTGCTGGATGAGCTGGCGGAGATTCCGGTTTGCACCGGCTACAAGCTGAATGGCAAAAAAATTGACGAGATTCCCGCAGAAGCTGCTGCCCTGGAAAAAGTGGAGTGCATCTACACCAAGCTGCCGGGATGGAAAAAATCAACCGACAGCATCACGGAATGGGAGCGGCTTCCTAAAAAGGCGCAGGAGTATCTGCAGTTTCTGGAGAAGGAGAACGGCGCGAAAATTGGAATGATCTCCACCGGTCCCGACCGCGAACAGACTATCTTCATGGAAGACTTTGCGGCCGAGATGAGTATTCAACCGGTCATGGCAGTTCGACGGAAATAAAGTAGTCACCAGGGTCTCAACCCTGCAGCCATCAGGGGTACAAGGACAATGAGGCAGTTAAGACCGTTTATCTGCGCTTTGTTAAGCTCGGCTGGATTTATCCTGCTGATGTTTACATTTCAGACCATCATGATGCGGAAGGCAAGCATGTGGGCTGAGATGGATGCAGTGATTCCGTTGTACGAGCGCGTTCTAATATCAATATCGACCTTCTAGAGTAAATTCTGGATTCTTCTTGCGCCATTCATTATTGCTTTCCCGATGGCGGTAGCATTCCTCGTAGCTTTACGCCGCGCGAAGTGAATGTGACCCTAAGCGACTGAGAACTGAGAACCGAGAACTGAGAACTACGAAGATGATTGCACTTGCCGTAATCTGGGTCACAAAGCTCGGCCACGAAGCCGAGGCCACAAAGATATTCCGCATCCTGACCGCCGAATCGCGTAAAGAGCCAGGCTGCCTGATGTATATTGTGCATCGCCACCGCAGCGAGCCGGGTCGGTTTTTTATCTATGAGCAATACACGGATGACGCGGCCCTGGAAGTCCACCGCAACTCGCCGCATTTTCTGGAGTACGCGCGCAAGCAGCTTCCCCTGCATGGCGAGCGCATGCAAGGCGATCTCTACGATCCAGTAGCGGTTTAGGGCAGGCTCACCTTAACTCCGGTCTCTTCCATCGTTATCTCTGCCAAAAATTCGGATTATTTGGCCAGTTCGTAGCCGGCAAAGAAATAGCTCAACTCGAACCGTGCCGTATCGTCGGCATCAGAGCCATGGATGGCATTGTGTTCAATGCTGGCGGCCCATTTCTTGCGGATGGTGCCCTCTTTGGCGTTGGCGGGATTGGTTGCGCCCATCAGCTCGCGCAGGTCGGCGATGGCATTGTCTTTCTCCAGCGCCAGCACCACGATGGGACCGCTCGACATGAAATCTGTAAGAGAGTTGAAGAAAGGCTTGGTGGCGTGCACGGCATAAAAACCTTCGGCCTGCTCCTTGGTGATCTCCAGCATCTTCATGCCGATGATGCGGAAGCCTTTATCCTGGAACGTCTTCAGGATATCGCCGGTTGCGCCTTTAGCGACCGCGTCCGGCTTGACGATGGAAAATGTGCGTTGCAAAGTCTTCATGAGTTTTAGTCTCGTTTAAGAATTCGATTTAACTGCAAAGGTTATTTCAAAACAACTCAGGGGCTAAAGCCCACAATCTTAGCGGCAATTAACGGCACGGCTGAACAGGCTGCGGAAAAAGCCCTTTTTGAGACCAATTGCATTTTACAGGGGCTAAAGCCCAACACATTCTGAACGACTTACGGCACGAGTAAACTCGTGCCCTGATACAAGTCTTCACACACGAGGACTTTTTCCGCAACCTGTAAAGCCGTGCCCCTTCAAAACTTTTGCACTCTCGCTCCAGCTACAGGGGCTGAGTGCTGACCGCTGATTGCTGAGTGCCAGCTTTTGCTCCACTCCATGCCTGCACCAGCGTTTCGCCGATCATGGCGGGCGATTTAGCCACGTGGATGCCGGCGGCCTGCAGCGCGCTAATTTTTTCCGCGGCTGAGCCGTGACCACCGCTGATGATGGCGCCGGCATGGCCCATGCGGCGTCCGGGAGGCG
>QIAW01000137.1 GCA_003225655.1 Acidobacteriota bacterium | reverse complement strand
TGCCAACTCCGGTACGCACAGCCAGGTGCTCTCTCATCAGGCCGCCGGGGCCCATCGGCGAGCTAGGATACTCGATGGGCATCTCCCAGCCGCCAAAATCCACCATCTTCGCGCCCATCTGACGATGGACGGCATTGAGCGCGGTTTTGCGCAACACGGCGGTGGCCTCAACTGTTTGGGACAAATCAAGTTCCTCGTCCGGCAGACTGGAACAAAAGTGGGCGCCGAACCTTTCAAGTTAACAGTTCCAAGCAGCAAGTTGCAAGCGTGTATGTTTTGGTTGACTTCTCTGCCTCGGTCTCGTGCAGGCCATCAGCCGGGGAACGGCTGCCCTATTTCATTCCTGGGCAAAACGCGGTACATTCTTGGCCATGGCCGGTCCTTTTTACTGTCTGACGTGCGGCGCCAAAGAAGAAGACTGCAAGTGCGAGCGCTATTGCTGCATTTGCCAGAACGATTACAACGTTCGCCTGTGTGCTGATGGGAACTACTACTGCCGCGAGTGCCGCGAAGCCTGCGAGTATGAGGCGCAGTCATAAAACGTAAGGACCGTGGCTAAATCACTACTGTTTCCTGGTGCTCGCCAAATACCCTGCGTAGGACATCAGAGATTTCGCCGACCGTGGCATAGCTTTCGACCGCACTGATGATGTGCGGCATAAGGTTATCGCCGGAACGGGCGGCGGCTTCCACGCGATCGAGCGCCGTCTTGCATGAGGTCGCATCACGGCGGGCGCGCAATGCGCGTATACGCTCCACCTGCTTGCGCTCCTGGGCCTCATCCACGCGTTGAATCGGCACACTCTTTTCTTCGTCGATCTGGAACTGGTTCACGCCCACGATAACTGCCTCGCGAGAATCCACCGCCTGCTGAAAGTCATAGGCGGCGTTTTGTATCTCCTGTTGGACGTAACCTTTCTCAATGGCTTTCAACATGCCGCCAAGGGCGTCAATTTTTCCGAGGTAAGCCTGGGCGCGTTCTTCGATCTGATCGGTGAGGTGCTCGATGTAATACGACCCGGCCAGGGGATCGACGGTCTGGGGCGCCCCCGATTCGTAGGCGATGATCTGCTGCGTGCGCAAGGCAATGCGCGCAGCGTCTTCTGTCGGTAAGGCGAGCGCTTCGTCAAAGCCATTGGTATGCAGCGATTGTGTGCCGCCGAGGACCGCCGCCAACGCCTGCAGTGCGGTGCGCACAATATTGATCTCAGGCTGCTGCGCCTGCAGGGTTGAGCCCGCCGTTTGTGTGTGAAAGCGCAGCATGAGCGAGCGCGGATTTTTCGCTCCCACGCGCTCCCGCATCAGCCCTGCCCACATGCGCCGTGCGGCGCGGAATTTGGCAATCTCTTCTAGAAAATTGTTGTGGCAGTTGAAGAAGAAAGAGATGCGGGGAGCAAACTCGTCTACGTTCAGTCCGGCGTCCACAGCGGCATGCACATAGGTCAGGCCGTTGGCGAGGGTAAAGGCGACCTCCTGCACGGCTGTGCATCCGGCCTCGCGCATATGATAGCCGGAGATGGAAATCGTGTTCCACTCCGGCAGGGTGCGATTGGTATAGGCAAACAGGTCGGTGACGATGCGCATGGCCTTGTGCGGCGGATAAATGTAGGTCCCGCGGGCAATGTATTCCTTCAGAATGTCGTTTTGTACCGTGCCGCTCAGCTTGCGCAGATCGCGCCCGGTGCGTCTGGCCACGGCAACATAGAGCGCCAGCAGGATCGAGGCCGTGGCATTGATGGTCATCGAGGTAGAGATTTTTTCCAGATCAATGCCGGCAAAGAGCCGTTCCATGTCCTCGATAGAATCAATGGCCACGCCCACTTTGCCTACTTCGCCCAGGGCCATGGGGTGGTCGGAGTCCATTCCAATCTGCGTGGGCAAATCGAAGGCGACGGAAAGACCAGTAGTGCCATGGGCCAAGAGATATTTGTAACGCTTGTTCGATTCCTCGGCGTCGCCCATGCCGGCGTACTGCCGCATGGTCCACAGCCGTCCGCGATACATGGTGGGCTGGATGCCGCGAGTAAAAGGAAGCTGACCGGGATAGCCGACCTGTGATTCATGATCATGTTGCTGTTTTTCCAGATCGGCAGGGGTGTAAACCGGCCGTACTTCAATGCCGGAGGAGGTGCGCGTGGGCACTGGGGGCGGCATGCTGGCGGGTTTCGATGGCCCGGCCATCGCTACTTTTTCCTCCCAGTGTCTTCTCTTGGCGGGCCTGAGGCCTGGTTTCTGCTGCGAGAGCGCCAGAATGAGCTAACACAAAAGTAGAAGAACACCAGGGTAAACAGCCCTGCAGCAATCAAACCTCCAGCACTGGGATGTGGTGTCAGCACCGAGTACTTACGATACTCGCGATAAACTGCCAGCGCACCGATGAGGGAGAAGACGAAGAAGAAGAATCCCATGACCTCATGCCACAGCCGGTGAAACACATTCGCCAGGGATCGAGTAACGGCAGAGACTGCACTCAACGCAGCCATGACCGTGCGACTTCTGCCGGCATAGCGTCCGGCAACGCGGCTGGCAGCGGCTAATTTGCGACTATTGGAGACCTCGGCCACTGTTGGCATTTTAGCAGCCCGCAACAGATCGGCCGGCGGGAAGATGCACGCGGATCGCGCACTCCAACTGCAGCAGGTGATCGCGTCCGCTGCTCCCTCCGGCGGCATCCAACAGTTCACACACTTTCGTTCGAATTGCCCGCGCTAATCTTTACAGTCAGCGGCCGCATTTTCCATTAAACTCTAGCCCCCAAGTAAGCATCCAATGAAGTTGAAGGCAATGTTTCCCTTTGGATGGAAGCGTTTCAGCGGATTTTTCCACAGATTTTGGAAGCTTCGGAAGCGCATCGAACACGCGGACGACCAGGCCAACCCGATATCTGGGGAGGTCGTGGTTTCATCGCCCGAATCGGAAGAAGGGGGATCGGCGGGGAGAATTGAAAACTTGGACGAGAACCTCAAAAAACGCATTAAGCATTTAGGAGAGGCGATTAATCAGTCACTCTCCGAGTCCGAGCCGATTGCAAATGCAATTGCCGATATCAAGGCTGCCGGATACGACATATTCCTGGTCCTTGAAGCCACGATTGGGTTTACCCAACAAGGCGAAGAGAGCGGCAAACCAGCTATGGTGGCGGCTTCCATGAATGCGCGTGAGCCTGAATTCCGTGTTACCGCGCAAGATATGAAGTTCCTGAAGTCGCTGCGCATCCGGCTCGACGAATAAAGAAATTAGCTCCCAGGCCCATTCACCATAGTGGTGACGGCGTGTTACGCTTAGAAGGCTGGGGGCAATGGGCATTGAGTCAAGTGTCGGTTACCATCCCTTTCTGGCAGATCAAGCAGTCGAGATAACCAAACATGAAAGATACGCTGGGAGTTCTGCTGGCCGGAGGCGCGGGCGAGCGCTTATATCCGTTAACACGCGACCGCGCTAAACCTGCGGTGACCTTTGGCGGCATCTACCGCATCATTGATGTCACCCTCTCTAACTGCATAAATTCAGACCTGCGCAAGGTCCACATCCTCACGCAATACAAGGCGCTCTCGTTGAATCGCCATATCAGGGAAGGCTGGAGCAATCTGGTCTCGCGCCATCTGGGAGAATTCATCGAGATCCTGCCACCAATGAAACGGGTGAGCGATAACTGGTATCTGGGCACTGCCGACGCGGTCTATCAGAACATTTATTCCATTGGCAGCGAGCAACCGAGGCGCGTACTGGTGCTGAGCGGCGATCACATTTACAAGATGAACTACGAGCTGATGCTGCAGCAGCACGTAGACGCCGGGGCCGACGTGACCTTGGCCACCATTCTGATTGATCCCAGCGAGACTTCGCGCTTTGGCGTGGTTGAAATTGACCGTGAAGGGCGCATTGTCGGGTTCCTGGAGAAGCCACAGCAAACGGATATCCGTTCGCCCTACAATCCGCGCATGGTCTCAGGTTCGATGGGCGTCTATCTCTTCAACACGGATGTGCTGCTGCCCATTCTCCTGAAAGACGCTGAAGATCCCAACTCCTCGCATGACTTCGGCCATGACATTCTGCCGCGCATTGTGGATGAGTACCGCGTCTACTCTTTCAACTTCGTCGATGAAAACAAGAAAGAGGCGCTCTACTGGCGCGACGTGGGGACCCTGGAAGCCTATTATGAGGCCAACATGGACGTGGTCTCGGTTTCGCCGGTTTTCAACCTCTATGACAAAGAATGGCCCATCCGCACGCACCAGCGCCAGTATCCGCCGGCGAAGTTTGTCTTCGCTGAGCCCGGACGCCGCGGCGAGGCCGTGGATTCTATCGTCTGCATGGGATGCATCGTCTCCGGCGGCGCGGTGAAGAACAGCCTTCTCTCTCCTGATGTGCGGGTCAACTCCTACGCCGAGGTTGACGCGAGCATTGTTTTTTCGCACGTCAATATCGGCCGCCATTGCCGCATCCGGCGGGCGATCGTTGACCGGGATGTGCACATCCCGGAGGGCACCGTAATCGGCTACGATCCGGAAAGCGACCGGCAGAATTACTTTGTAACCGAAAGCGGCATCACCGTGGTCACGCGCGATTATTCTTTGTTTGAAAGTCCCGTGCCGGTGGATTACTTCACGTCAGAATGAAGCTTCTGTAGAGACGCAGCTTGCTGCGTCTCTACCGCAAATCCCTCTTTTTCATTCATCCGACTTGGCAGACTTCTGATTTTTGTTCTCTGACGCCTTCTGATCGGCCTTGCGGATCTCGATGTCGGCATGCTCGGTCGAGAGCTGGACCTTTTTGCCGGCAGCGCCCACGGCACCGTTGGCGACGGCGTTTTCTTCAGAGGTGTTCTGCACTTTGACCTCACCGAAGTCAGAGCGAATCTCGCCGTTGCGCGCCCTGGCCTCAACCTGGAAGGCGCTCTGGGCGGGCAGCGCGATTTCAATTCCGCCGTTGGAATTGGTGATCTGAATGTTTCCCACCGGCGACTTACTGACGTGCAACTCCACGTCGGCGTGGCTGTTGCTGACCTCAATGTCGCCGGTCACGTCTTCCAGGTGAATGTCCTTGGAGCGGGTACGTAACTTAAAGCCGCCACCCACATTGCTGGCATGCAGGTCGTGTAGATCCAGACTCAACTCGCCCGGAATTTTTCCCGTCTCGAGATCTGTACGAGAGGAACTGAAGCGGAAGCCCTGCCCTAGGTTCTGCACATTTGTCTCTCCCACATAGTCGCCGTTCATGGCCACCAGGCCGCTGACATTGGAGATGTTCGTGTCGTCTGCGTGGCCATCAACGGTAACGTTGCCTTTGACATTGCGCACGCTCAAATCTCCTCCCTTCAATCCGCCGTGCATGGTAATGCTGGCATTGCCCGTCAGATCGTCGAGGGTCACGTCGCCATGGGCGGAGGTGAGCTTCACGTCTCCCTGGCGGCCGCGGATTTCAATATCGCCACGCCCGGTGCTCAATTCCAAAAGCAGTGTAGGCGGAACATGCACTTCAACATCCATCACCGTGAAACTGTCAGACGGCGATTCAATGCTCACGCGGACAATTTCTTCGCGAGCGCGCTCGGCATCGGCATGGGCCTTCTCCGCGTCGGCACGTGCCCGGCCAGCTTCGGCCCGAGACCGGGCGCTATCCCCCTGTATGCGCTCTCTGTCAGCAGGCGAGAGGCCGGGCGCATTCGGGACCATCGGCGACGACGGCATTTCGTCGGTCTTAATTTGCGGCTGCGTGGCCTGGTCAATGCGGTCCGCCTCTTCCTTGGAGTAGGCGACGATGGTCTTGTGCACCGACACGTGCACTTTGTTATCGGTGGAGGGTAGCACGGTGATCGATCCGCGCTGCAAGCCCAGCCGGAAAACACCCTGCTTGGCAACTTCCTGGTCAACCTGGGTGGAATATTCGTATTTATTCCCGAAGATCGGCGGCAGCCAGGAACTATTCTCTGCAATTTGCTTGCGTATCGGCCCCCAGTCAATTCGCTCCAGCCCACTGGCAATTATGCCAAATAGCACCAGCATGAATACGAGGAAGCCTCCGCCAAACCCAATACGTGCCGCCGGGTAGCCGTGGCGCCGGGCCAGCATGTGCTCAACTAGTTTGATTACGCCCCAAAGAATCAGCAGCAGCGGCCAATAGTGGGCGAACCAAAGGATCAGAATGACCGGACCAGCCAGGCTGCGGTGTCGCCGCGGCATGGTGGGAATGGGAGCGCTAGCCATGGCTCACCTCGTTTTGCTGCGGAGATGTAGACGACGCATCAGGCGGAGATCCAGACGGGGGGATGCCGCCGGGCCCGATGTGTCCTTCACGCGAGCCGGTAATCTGGAGGAATTTCAGCACACCAACGACAATTAACAGCAGAGGCCAGCTCTCTCCCCAGCCAATGCGGCTGAATTCAGCCAATAGGCCCATGATACCAACCGTAACAATGAGGGCAGGACCGGTAAGTGAGACCGCAGTACAGGCTACGCAGCGGCATGTTGCGCTCCGTGTCCGTTGCCACACCAGCCAGCCGCCCACTCCAATCACAACCAGAGGCCAAAGTCTTCCCAAATGATGGAACGGAAATAGGTCCATCGTATGCAACAGAAACAGAACTCCCAAGGCAATCAGCACAATCGGCCCCACCGGCATATTCAAGCTTCTATTTGCATCAACCAGCGGAGGTGACGACACAGGAGCGGCAGGAATGGAAGACGGGGTGGCGCTCGAGCCGCCAAGTCCTTCGACGTTTGTAGCGCGGAATCCTAGGATGTCTGGTATAGGCCGCCCTTCCTGCTTGGCTTTAGCAATGTGGTAAGAATCCCAAATCATATACAGACACCAGAAACCGATCATGGGTCCGAATATCCAATGAATTTCATTGGCTGCCACGATCAAACCGACAAAGATCCCAACGTGAATCATGGCCCGTGTGAACTCGCCGCAATACATCGCTCCCACGCCTGGAATGATGCCCAGGACGAGCGCGACACCGGGATGTGGCGCCTGCGGATTCACCACGCCCGCTCCCGCTGGCGCACCCTGCACACGGGAGGCGATGCAATCTTCGCAGTAGATGAGACCGTGCACCTCGCGCTTGCAGTTTTCACACAGCGGCTTGCCGCACGTACGGCAGTAGGCGACGGCTGGAGTTTGTTGATGGGTGGCGCAATTCATGCAGTCCTCCTGTTGCGTTGCACTTGGAAATAGGGGGAGTGCAGTTGGTGAAGCGCGTAGGATGCGAGCAAGACATTGTCTCCCTGTTGCGCGTAATCCTCTTTCTGCTTCGGTTGAGGTTCGGGTTCGGGTTGCACACTGATGTCCTTATTGTTGGTGTTCTTTTCTTTCTTTTCCTGGCGCTGCGGTTGCGGCTGGCTGTTCTCTTCCGGCAGCATGTTGCGCAGCTCGCGCATCCGTGCCTGCAGCTCATAAACAATGCGCATACTGTCGTAGTACCTTACGACGCGTGACTTGCCGGCATAGTACGTGTGCTCAAGCTGGTTTGCCAGGGCGCTGGGCCGAAAATCAATCCGGCTTGGCCCACCCAGACGTACACCCGCAAGGCTGAGCATCAAGGTAATGGAGAAAAATGCCATGGCCGCGGTCGCGGCAAAGCGCGGTTGCAACATAGCGGTGGTCGCTGGCCGCAGCCATCCTTGCAATCTTTGCGTCCATGATTGTGACACGCGGACCTGGGCGGGCGTCGAAGCCGGTTCAACACCGGTGGTGGCCACCAGGATGTTGTGGGCCAGATTCATGGGAGCTTCCACTGCGTCCAGTGACCGTACCCATTGATACCCCGCCGAGGCCTCGGCGAACAAGGCTGCGCAAATGGCGCAGGCGGCCGCATGAGAGCGGAAATCCTGCATCTGGCCCTCACCGAGCGAGCCCTCAACGGCCTCGGTCAGCAGAGCTTCGAATTCCACGCATTGCATGCCGTATTGCTGGTTCTGGTTCATCCTACACCTGCTTATAAGTACGTTGTAAAAGGCGTCCAAGTTCCGTACGTCCGCGGTTGATTCTGGATTTCACGGTTCCCTCCGGAACCCGCAAAATTGCGGCTATTTCGCGGTACTCCAGCTCCTCGAGGTCGCGCAAAATGACCGCCTCGCGCAGCTCCGGCGAAAGCCTTACCAGCCCCTGCTGCACCAGCTTCTGCCGGTCTTTCTGCCGCATGTGTGATTCGGCACTAGGAGCGGCATCTTGCAGCTTATCGCCCAGGGTGGGAGCATCCTCGTTGCCTGAAGGTGCGGCATCCAGGGAATCGGTAAGCCGGTCATGTTTGCGCGCGCGATAATGGTCCACCAGCAGATTACGGGTCACGGTTGTAATCCAGGTGGTAAACGCTCCCCGGCTGGTGTCATAGGTCTTCAGGGTCCGGTAAATCTTGATAAAGACTTCCTGGGCCAGGTCCTGAGCATCGTCGGAAGAGCCGGTGAAACGATAACAGATGTTGTAGATTCTGCGGCTATGGAGTTGCACGACCTCCGCCCAGGCGGCGGCATCGCCGGCGATGCAACGGCGCAACAGGGCCGCCGACTGTTGCTGCTCGTCGTGTGCCTCTGCACCTGAAGATTGAGTTGGTACCGCCAGCCTCGCCTCCTGCGCCTCAGCGGTCAACCAAACCGTTGACGCGCGCAGTCCTCGGATTGGCGCGGAACAAGCCACCAAACCAGTGATACGAAATATTTCGGCAAATAGTTCCTGATTCCAGTGGATTGTAGCAGCCTCAAATGCCGTTCTCAGTTGCCGGTTGCCGGTTTCGAGCTGCCTGTGGGCAATACCAGGGTATTGGACAAAATACTCCAGTCCCCCGCTTGCCGGGGCAACGCAGTGGACTCCGCCTTGCAGTTGAACCCAGCTTGATGATGGGAAAAGTCTCTAAGTGGCGAGCGCCGACACGCGCTGCTTTTCAGCAATGATGCTCTCCACCTGCTCCATCACCTGCTCAATGGTGAGGCCGGTGGAATCAATAATTACGGCGTCGGGTGCGGGAACCAGCGGAGAATTGGCGCGCGAGCGGTCGCGCTCATCGCGCTGGCGCATCTCCGCCGCAACGGTAGCGGCGTTTTTTTGCGCTGCCGCGGAGATACTCACGGGTACCACCGGGCCTTGCTGGCGATAGCGTCGTTCGCCGCGGACCTCTGGGGCAGCATCGAGGAAAATCTTGACGTCGGCATCGGGAAATACCTTGGTGCCGATGTCGCGGCCTTCCATCACAACCCCGCCGGCGACGCCCATTCCCCGCTGGCGGTTCACCATCCACTGCCGCACGCCGGGATGAACTGAGACCTGGGAGGCGGCTTCGGTCACATCGCGTTCCCGTATCCGCCGGGGCTCAAGATCAATGTGGGAGTTGCCGGCCAGGGAAACCAGTGCCGGCTCCTCGTCAAAGCCGATATCCGACTCGATGGCCTTCAAAGCCAGGGCGCGGTACATGGCCCCGGTTTCAATATTCACATATCCCAAGTGCCGCGCCAGCCGGGAGGCAATTGTGCTCTTGCCCGCGCCGGCAGGACCATCGATGGCGATGATGAGTCTTTTAATGGCCATACAGTACTTACCTACAGTTTAACGGCTGCCCGCCAAATTGCGCTGCCGCGGCTCCACGGGTGGCGTGTTTTGAATCAAGGTCCTTCGTCCTGTCTGCACAAAGCTGAACTGCCGCGCGGAGAGCAGGGCATGAATCGACTCCTTCACCCGGGAGCGGGTTGTCAGCGGCTGAAAAAACGCTTCGATTTCACTCTGCTCGGCGGCAACTACCGTATCCAGGTACTTGGAAAGCAGCGCCGATAACCCTTCGCCCACCGAGAGCCGCACGCCTTCTTTTACCGCCTCGGGCGACCAGCGGTACAGGACATCCCATAGAGCGCCCTCGTTCGGACGGTAGTCCACCCGCGTAATACGCAAGCGCGACCACAGCTCCGTGAGAGAGCGATCAAGCGCCGCCTCGGAAGGAGCGCCTCCCAGCACCTCTCCTAATCGCCGCTTGGAAATTGGCCCCTCGCGCTGAATGATGGCGAAGGCATCCTGGGTCAAAGGCGAAACTTTGCGCCAGGTGGCATCGCTTTTTAAGTCTTTTTTGGGATTGTGGTCGCCCACCAGCGCGTAAAAATAAGGAAACATCTGCGGTGAAAGCACGAGAGTGCCTTCGCCCTCAATATTGGCCTCGTAGGCCAGGCGCTGACGCAGAAGGCGCACCATGAGTTCACGTGCTTCGGCAACCCGCGGATCGCGAAACGCCTGCTGCGCCGTGGGCAAATCGTGGTCACTGCCGGTGTATGCGCCCAGGAATGTGGGCCCGACCAGCGGCGGACGCACCGGATGTACCAGGGAAAGACCAACTGATTCCACGAATTCCGCCGCGTCTTCCACAGTGCGCGCGGGACGTCCGATGCGCCATTTGGTTCGACGTTGCTCCTGGATTTCGAGTTCAGTCATAAGTAGTTCTCGGTTCTTAGTTCTCAGTGCACCGCTACCAGCAAACAATCAAGTTTTCAAACATTGATTTTTGAATCTAAATTCGTTTGAATGCTTTCTGAATGTCCCTTACAGAATACCTCAGCACCACAGGACGTCCATGGGGACAAGACATCGGACACTGCGTTTTGCTCAATTCCCTTAGCAGCCACTCCATCTTGGAGTGCTCCAGCGGCATGTTGACTTTGATGGCGGCGTGGCAGGCGATGGAAGCCGCTATCTCTCCCCGCAGCTTCTCTAAATTGATGGCCTGCTCCTCCTTTTCAAAGTGATCGAGCAGCTCGTGCAGCATGCGCTCGACATCGGCAGGCTCGATTCCACCGGGCGCCGCCTTTACCGCGATCGTGCCCGCCCCGAAGGGCTCAACTTCAAAGCCATTGCGGCGGAGCTCATCACTGATCTCGGCAAAGACCGCCTGCTGGCCGGCGGTCAACTCGACGATGAGCGGCATGAGCATGCGCTGGCTCTCCACCTGCCGCGCCTCCCGCTGCCGCAGAATGCGTTCGAAGAGTACACGCTCGTGGGCGACGTGCTGATCGATGATCCATAGGCCGCTGGCATCGGCGGCGATGATAAAGGAATCGCGCACCTGGCCCAGAGGTCTGAGGTCCCCTAGAGCGACCGGCGCGATATTGCCTTCCGGCACGGCTTCCTGTGCCGTACCCAGAATTCCTCCGCAGGATGAAGACCCGTTACGCGATGGCAAAACCGGTCCGATAGAAGATGGCGCCAAAATCGCCGCGGCCGCGTTGGCGTCAACAGAGATTCCTTCCTGGAATGAGAACCTCTCATTGCGGGGCGGAAACGTCGGTGATTCCAACGTGAAATCGCCACTTGCGCCGGCATCGGCGTTCGCAGCAAAAGAAGCCGCTTGGGCGGCATCCGGCACGAATGCCGGACGCGCGGTCGGCTGGGCGTGGATCTCACGCCAAAACTCAGGCACCGGCCGCGCCTGCATCAGAGCTGCACGCAGGGAGTCACGCACAAAATCGTGCACCGTTGAGCCTTGCCGAAAGCGGACCTCGGTCTTGGAAGGATGTACATTCACATCCACCTCTTCGCCCGGTATCTCCAGGAACAGCAGCACCACCGGGTAGACAGTAGGAGGAATGATATTGCGGTAGGCTTCGGTGATGGCATGCTGTACCACGCGGTCGCGAATCAGGCGGCGATTCACAAAGATAAAGATCGAGTTGCGGTTCAGCTTCTGCACCTCAGGCTTGCTGACAAAGCCATGCAACCGCAGCTTGCCCGGGGTTGTAGGCTGATAATCTTCACCGCGCTTCCATGGCGGAGGTTCGGGCAAGCCAACCCGCTCAAGCGGTAACTCCCCGGAAACAGGAATGAGCTGATCCAGAGTTTCCTTCCCGAAAACCTGGAACACGCGTTCCGAATGACTCGCTACCGGAGCTGCCACCAGCATCGCATTGCTCAGCGAGTGCAGCTCAAAGTGCATTTCAGGATGCGCCAGCGCATAGTGCGTCACCAGCGAGGCAATGTGCGAGAGCTCGGTGGATTCTGCCTTGAGGAATTTTCTACGCGCTGGAATGTTATAGAAAAGATCGCACACGGTGATGGAGGTTCCCGATGGCACTCCAGCATCTTCGACCTTCTGCATCTTTCCGCCGTTGATTTCAATGAGCGTTCCGCTGCCCTCATCCGCGGCCCGCGTCTCCAGCCGCAGCCGCGAGACGGAAGCAATCGACGGCAGGGCCTCGCCGCGAAATCCCAGGGTCGCGATGCTTAATAGATCGTCGGCGTCCTTGATTTTGGAGGTGGCATGGCGCTCGAAGGCGAGCAAAGCGTCATCGCGGACCATGCCGCAACCGTCATCGGTGATCTGGATCAGCTTTTTTCCGCCGGCTTCAACCTGGATTTGGATGCGGCGCGCGCCGGCATCGAGGGCGTTCTCCAGAAGCTCCTTGACCACAGAAGCAGGACGCTCCACTACCTCGCCCGCGGCAATCTTGTTGGCAACGTGCTCGGGGAGAACATGAATGCGCGCCATCTTGTGATTGATTGTAACTGCTGTGGAATCCAGTTGCGCCCATTCTTTCAGGCGGTGCGCTTGTAAACCTCGCTGCACTGGAAATTGGGCTTGATGTGGAAGTTGACAAACGCTCCCATGGAATCTGCCTCGCAGAATTCCTGATAGGTTTCAGGCGGTACATCGTGGTAGTCGTACACGCTGCCGTTAATGAATTCAATCTCAAGAATTCGTGATTTGGCGTCGTACCCAACCGATCGGATGGCGCTGGAGTCAACGGGAAGACGCTTCATAAGAGAGTTGGATGCGGGCTGGTGGCAATAAGTCGAAAACAATTCAGCTGAAACTAAACAGCCAAGCCTTGACGTGGCTGGCGAAGATGCTCATTCCGCTAGAGTGCGGTAGCCAGCGCTGAATGTTCCCGGGAAGACTGAGTTTGAAAGATTCGACAATGCTCTCCGTCAGATACTCATCGCCTCAAAGAACGATCTGCTCAAGAGAGGCGCAGAAGAAGAGGATGCGGGAACCAAGCATACCCCTTCCCTATTTTGCCAAGTATATTATTACTCTTTTTGGGGCTCGCGCGGTTCCCATAGCTCAATCCGGTTGCCTTCCGGATCCATGATCCAGGCAAAGCGTCCGTAGTCGTAGTCTTCGCGCCTGGGATCAATCTGCACGCCTTCTTTATGCAGGGCATCGAGCAGCGCGTCAAGGTCCTCAACGCGGTAGTTGAGCATGAAGTTGGCGCGGCTGGGATCGAAGTACTTGGTATCGCGGGGAAACAGGGCCCAAGCCGTCATGCCGGTTTTTTTCGTGTCCTCAGCATCACGCCACAGAAAGCTGACTCCATGTTCTCCTTTTTTTATTCCCAGATGCCTGTCATACCATTCATACATTTTTTGCGGATCATTGGTTTTGAAAAAGACTCCACCCAAACCTGTCACTCTGCGCATTCAAAGCTCTTTCTCCGGAAGATGTTTCCGGCAAGTGGAATTGTGCTGCTGATTTAGTATTACGAACTTTCAGGGTATCTTCAGTTTGGCAACATCATCTTCGGCTTCATAGAGCGCGGTGGTAACCGCCACGGGAAGCCGCGGACTGCCAAGAACGACCGCCTTACTCATGATCCTGGTATCGGGCGCTTTATCCATGGGAACCACGGTGCCGCTTCCATCTTCCACCCGGCCGAAGAGCACGCGGAAGGGAAAATGCTTGCTGTCACTGGCGCGCACAAATACGCCGGTAAACTCCACATAGGCGGAGTCCGTGGTAATGTCTGCCGCGGTAAAGTGAATTGCTGTCCCGGCGCCCCCGGGCTGCTGGAATCGCGAGACCGCCACCTCCACCTCTGATTTCATCTCCGTGATGGTGCCATCACCGATGCCGTTGAAATGTGCCTTCACGGTCTCGGTTGGAAAGGAATCAAATTTGTACATCATCCCCGTCTGGCCGACGAGCTGGAGCTTGCTCTTTTGAATGGGCAACATGGCGGCATCAAAGGTGAACCCCTGCCCTGACATGGTCGACATGGTCTGACGGCCGTTAGCGGTTGAAGAGATCGAGCAGTCGAGCCATGCCTTGCTGTTGAAGACCAGCGGTGGATACTGCCGCTCACTCTTCCACGGGTCCGGATTGGCGGGAGCCGCATAAGCTGTAGCAGTGTTCGAACGCATCAAAGCGAGCACAGACAGCATCAACGCTGCCGATGCCACATAGAGGGCCCAATTTCGCCGGTTCTGGGCGAAGATAGTTTTCATGGAAAACTCTCCTTATCATGCGTGAGGGAATTTCAATCCTGAGTAGTCTCACACACTTCCCGCACGATTGCGATTTTTAGTTTTGATGGCGAGATGGGATCGGTCCGCGATCAGCTCAAGCTTGAGCTTGCCCTCGTCAAATTCCACTTTGACATTATGGAAAGAAGGCAAGACTGCGTCTGCAGTCTTCAGCTCTTCTGGCGATAGAGTCGTGGAAAGGCCAATCACCCGCATACCGGCGGCCCTGGCAGACTGGATTCCCGCCGGCATGTCTTCAAACACCAGGCAATCGGCCGCACTCACGCCCAGCAAAGCAGCCCCCTTCAGGTAAGGCTCCGGCGAGGGCTTGCCGTGCACAACGTCTTCGGCCGTAACCGAATGCCGGGCCAGGGGAAGCCGGCATATTGCAATCGCGCTTGAGCGAGGGGCCGGGTACCCGAGGTCACCACGGCAAAGCGATCGTCGGGAAGCTGGCGTAACAAGTCGAGAGCTCCGGGGATGGCTACGATGCCCTCTTTGTCAGTGATTTCCATGTTCTCGACCTTGATGTTCTCCTGCTCGGCATCCAATGCGGGAGCGAACAGCCGGATAGTCTCAATGCTGCGCCGCCCGTGGGCATGCGCAATTACCAGTTCAGGATCAAGGTTATGGAGGAGAGCCCATTGTCTCCATATGCGGGCCACCGAGGGAGTGGAGTCAACGAGAACGCCGTCAACGTCGAAAAGAAAGGCTTGGCAGGTGAAGGTCACTTTTTAGGATAGCATCTGGAAGAGACTCCTGGCTCAGCTCATTCACCACGCAACCCGCGCTACAAGAAATGTCTTATTGCCCAAGATGAGGTGAGGCAATAAAATTCCATTCATAGGAGCAACTCGCGTGGGAAAGTATTTTCTCTTTAAGATTCTTCTGCCATTTTTTCTCGCCGTCGCCGCAATCGCTCAGGATGTGCCAGCTCCACCTTCTTCCCCCGTGACGTCGCCCGCACTTTCATCTACATCTTCCCCGCAAGTGACGGTAGGAGACTTGCTTGCTCAGGGATTACGGGCCTATCGAACCGGCAAGTTCGATGCCGCGGTCGAAGAATATATGACGGTGTTGCAACAGGATCCAAAATCCGGCGAGGCATACGCAGGCTTAACCCGCGTTTACCTGAAACAGGAAAAGGTACAGACCGCATTTGAAACTGCCAGTAAAGGTGTCTCGGAAGTTTCTGATTCTCCCGCTACGCACACAGCTTTAGGTGAGGTTTACTTCCGTCAGGGCAAGATGGTGGAGAGCGAAGGGGAATTTCGAAAAGGAGTGAACACAACTCATCCAGAGGCGCGCGCCTATTTGGGTCTGACACGCTTGTACGATGCCCTCTCGCTTCACGCGCGCGCCAGGAAGATGCTGGAGAAGGCCCATGGATTGGATCCGGCGGATCCGGAAATTCAGCGGCATTGGATGGGGACCTTAAGCCGTTCCGAACGAATCAGGGTTCTTGAGGAGTATCTTTCCAATCCTACAAACGATGAAAAAGAAGATCGGGAAAGCCTTCAGCGGCATCTGGAGTTGTTGAAGGCGCGGGTAAAGGAACCGGACAAGACTTGCAAACTTGTGACCAAGCCGGCTTCAATTGAGACCAATCTGACTCCGATTATGTATAACCCTACGCATCTTGAGGGATACGGTCTTACGGTCAAAATCAATGGCCAGTCTTCGCGCTTGCTCCTGGATACCGGCGCCAGCGGCCTGCTTATTAACAGGAAAATGGCTGAAAGAGCTGGAATCAAGCAGCTAGCATCGACCAAGATAGGCGGCCTTGGAGATAAGGGAGACTCGGAAGGTCATCTCGGATATGCAGATTCCATTAAGATTGGCGGCCTTGAGTTCCAGAACTGTCTGGTTGATATTTGGGAAAAACGGTCTGTAATCGGAGACGATGGACTCGTTGGCGCCGATTTTTTCAGCCACTATCTTGTCACTCTCGATTTCCCCCACGAAAAGTTGAGCCTTCAGGAATTACCGAAGCGGCCGGAGGAAACTGAGAAAACAGCGGGGCTGACGACAAACAAAGACGAGGACGACGAAGATCCGGCAGCACCCCCAGAGCCCCATGACCGCTATGTGGCGCCAGAGATGAAGTCTTATACGACCGTCTGGCGTTTCGGGCACTTTTTATTGATTCCTACCACAGTAGGAGATGTAGCATCCAAGCTGTTCCTGATTGATACGGGCTCTTCTAGAAGTTCACTTTCACCAGAGGCAGCCAAGGAGGTCCGAAAAATTCAGGAATCGAATGCAGTGATCCGTGGTCTGAGCGGATCGGTAAAACAGGTTTATGAAACAAAAGACATTGCTCTCGAATTTGGCCGCCTGCGCAAAGAAAATCCCGACATCAAGGTCTTTGATCTCTCCAAGACAAGTAAGTACCCCGGAGTTGAAGTATCAGGCATCCTTGGTATTACTGCGCTAGGTTTTACCTCCATGAGAATTGACTATCGGGATGGCCTCGTAGACTTTGACTACGACAAAAGCCACTGGCGCGGAATATCGCTGACCGACTTCTCCAAAGGTTCAAAGTAATTACCGAGCACCGCAGCAGATTCACCCCTGCAATTCATCAGAAATTCACCTCACACTAATAATTCCCTAACACCCGCAACGTAAAAACTTAGGCGGACTTGATTGAGCGGCCCCTCGCAATGCTTGTCTCGCTAGAGAGAACTCATTTCAAATTCAGGATCGTGATCGATATCCAACCTAACCATATTTCAACCCAGAGGAGAAACATCGAATGATCAAAACGAAGCAATTCAAGGCCGGCATTCTTACGGGAATTCTTGCGCTGGCAGCGGTTTCAGCCACGCACCTGTACGCTGGTGAGCATGAGGGCGGCCGCGAGGAGCGCCACATCCGCCACGTGCTGCTCATCAGCATTGATGGAATGCATGAGCTCGATTTTGCCAACTGCGCCAAAGGCATCAGCGGCGTGAATGCTGGCTTGCCCTACTGTCCGCAGCTTGCGAAGCTGTCGCATCGTGGCGTGAATTATCTTCAGGCTTCCAGTTCGAAGCCGTCGGATTCTTTCCCGGGATTGCTGGCGCTGGTGACCGGTGGCTCGCCCCGCTCGACCGGAGTTTTTTATGACGTAAGTTACGATCGTTCACTCTCCCCGCCGGCACAGACCACGCCAGGGGACATCGCGGGCGGCGCTTGCCCCAGCACCATCGGCACACCAGTCGGGTTCGACGAAACCATTGACCTTGATACCAGCAAGCTCAACGGCGGGGGTGGAATTAATCCCAACTTCCTTCCGCGCGATCCCAACAAAGGCTGTGCGCCGGTTTTTCCTCACGAGTTTCTGCGCGTGAATACGATCTTTGAAGTTGTGCGGTCTGCCGGGGGATACACCGCTTGGACCGACAAGCATCCGGCCTACGAACTCGTCAAAGGCCCCAGCGGCAACGGCCTCAATGATTTCTTTGGACCGGAAGTCAACTCGGTTCCTGTGCCTTTGCCCCAGGTCACAGGTTGCAGTCCGCTGCCTGATCCAGCGGCAGCGACTCCGGACGATGACTGGACCAAAAGCTTTCAGAATATCCAGTGCTATGACAGCTTGAAAGTGCTATCCATCATCAACGAGATCGATGGCAAGACCCATGATGGCAGCGCCTCTGCTCCTGTGCCCAACGTCTTCGGCATGAACTTCCAGGCGGTCAGCGTTGGGCAAAAGCTGGTGGAAAAAGTCATCGGCGTCACCGGCGGTTACAAGGACGCGTTGGGTAGACCGAGCCCGGCGTTGCTGAGCGAGATCGAGTTCGTTGATAAATCCATCGGGCAGTTCGTCTCGGAGCTGGAGAAGCGCGATCTGCTGGAATCAACGCTGATCATCGTCAGCGCGAAACACGGCCAATCACCGATTGACCCCAATCGCCTGCTGCGCATTCCCGCAGACAATGCTGCCGACAAGTCGCCGGCTGATGTCCTCGGCCCGCTGGTGGCGCAATCCATTGAAGACGACGTATCGCTGCTCTGGCTGACAGACCAGGGCCAAACCGAGAGCGCAGTAGCCACTCTCGACGCCAATGCCGATGTGGCGGGAATCGGCGAGATTCTCTCTGGGCCTTACCTCAACTTGTTCTTCAACCCAGCAGATAAAGATCCACGCACGCCCGATATTCTTGCGATTTCGAAGATCGGTGTGGTCTATACCGGCAAGAAGAAGAAAGTTGCCGAGCATGGCGGCTTCGCCCCGGATGATACCCATGTCCTGATCCTGGTATCCAATCCCGAGCTTTCACCGGCCGTGGTCTCAAGTCCGGTCGAAACTTCACAGGTTGCGCCCACGATCTTGAAAGCCCTGGGACTCAATCCGCGCGAGCTGCAGGCGGTAAGGAAGGAAGGCACGCAAGTCCTGCCGGGACTGCGTTTGTCAGAAGGAGATTCACACTAGGCAGAAGCACTTTGCAACAATAACAACGGGGCGTCCTGCAATGCCAGGACGCCTTTTTTTCTTGGGTTCGCCCCCAACGTTGTAATCTAGACAACAACCAGGGGCGTTATGGAAGCACCGGCGGTTATCATCATCGATCCCAAATATCCTCACAATGTGGGCGCCGCCATTCGAGCGTGCGCATGCTTCTCTCGGTTAAATCGCTGATCTGGACCGGAGGACGAGTCAACCCCGCCAAGTATTCGCGCCTGCCACGCGAAGAGCGCATGAAGGGATACAAGCACGTCGATTTCCGCAACGACGAGCGGCCGTTCGAGTTGCTTCCTAAAAACTGTGTTCCGGTATGCGTGGAGGTTTTTGAAAACTCGGAGCCGCTTACGACGTTTGAGTATCCGGAAAATGCGGTTTACGTCTTTGGCCCTGAGGATGGCCGCGTTCCACAGGTGATTCGCCGGTTGTGCCACCGCTTCCTGCATATCCCAGCGCACTTCTGCTTGAATCTCAGCGCAGCCATCAACGTCGTGCTTGCTCATCTCTTGATGTCACGCCAACTCGCCGGCAAAGAACCCATCCTGCCCCTGCGCGAGATGCTGGTGGAAGTGCGCGGACGCATGCCCACGCCTACTATGGATGAAGTTGGTGGGATGGGAAGCGAAAGCTAGCGCACGGCCGGCAGCCAATTCCTCGCTTGGCGAGCCTTTTCGTAAGCATCGATTTGCGGCTGGTGGCGCAGGGTGAGTCCGATATCGTCCAGCCCTTCAAGCAGACAATAGCGGGTAAACGGTTCGATTTGGAACTTGGCCTGAAAATCGGCGTTGTCCTTCACCGTCAAATCTTCTAGCGAAACTGTCAGGCGATATCCTTCTTTCGTCTGGGAGCGCTTCGTTATTTCCACCACCTCTTCCGGCTTCAACGCAACCGCCAGCAGGCCGTTTTTGCCGGCGTTGTTGCGGAAGATGTCGGCAAAGGTCGAGGCAATGACCACGCGGATGCCGTAATCGGCCAGCGCCCAGGCGGCGTGCTCACGCGAGGAGCCGCAGCCGAAGTTGCGGCCGGCAATCAGGACCGAGGCGCCGCGATAGCGCGGATTGTTCAGCACGAAGTCGGGGCGAGGCTGGCCCGGCGAGAGATACCGCCAGTCGTAGAAAAGAAAGTCGCCGTAGCCGGTGCGCTCAATGCGCTTCAAGAACTGCTTGGGGATAATCTGGTCGGTATCAACGTCATCCCGGTCGAGCGGGACGGCCAATCCGGTATGTGTGCGAAAGGGTTCCATTTTTTTCTCAGTCCTCAGGGGCTAAAGCCCGCCTTTTTTAAGGCCCTTAACGGCACTTTTCGCTTCGCTCACCCATGCCTGAAGGCATGGGCTACCAAGCCGTGCCCCTTCAAAACTTTTGTAAACAACTTCTAGTCTTTAAATTCCCAATTGCGGATATCGGTGAAGTGTCCTGTTACCGCTGCGGCGGCGGCCATCATGGGACTCACCAGGTGCGTGCGTCCGCCCGCGCCCTGGCGGCCTTCAAAGTTGCGGTTACTGGTGGAAGCGCAGCGCTCACCCGAGGCGAGAATATCGGGGTTCATGCCCAGGCACATGGAGCATCCTGATTCGCGCCATTCAAAGCCGGCAGCGCGGAAGATGGAATCCAGTCCTTCGCGCTCGGCGGCCTGCTTGACCACTTGCGAGCCGGGCACAACCATGGCGCGCACGCGCGGATTGATTGTGTATCCGCGCAGCACCCGGGCTGCGGCCCGTGAGTCTTCAATGCGTCCGTTAGTGCAGGAGCCGATGAAGACGCGGTCCACGGAAATATCTTCAAGATTCACACCCGGCTTCAGGCCCATATATTCCAGCGCCCGCTCGGTCGCCTTGCGGTCGGAATCATTGTTTGCATCCTGTGGGCTGGGAACGCGCGCCGTGACCGGCGCGGCCATGCCGGGATTGGTGCCCCAGGTCACGAAGGGCGCAAGCCTGGCTGCATCTATTTCGACCGTGGTATCGAACTTAGCGCCCGAGTCAGTGGGCAGGCTGCGCCAGTAATCCAGCGCATCATTCCACGCCTTGCCTTTGGGTGCAAAGCGGCGGCCTTCAAGATAAGCGAACGTAGTGTCATCAGGAGCGACCATGCCGGCACGCGCTCCGCCTTCAATGCTCATGTTGCACAGCGTCAGGCGGCCTTCCATGGTGAGTTTGCGCACCGCCTCGCCAGCATACTCGATAACGTGGCCGGTGGCGCCATCGGTCTTGATCTGGGCCTTCACCCGGATCTCCAGGGTGCGCGGCTTGTGCTGCGGCAGGCATTGCGTGGCCAGCACGTGTTCGACCTCTGACGTCCCGATGCCGAAGGCCAGCGCGCCAAAAGCGCCATGCGTGCTGGTGTGGCTATCGCCGCAAACAATAGTCATGCCCGGCTGGGTGAGTCCCATTTCGGGACCGATCACGTGCACGATTCCCTGCTCAGCCGAGCCGATATCGAACAGTTGAATGCCGAATTCCTTGCAGTTGCTGCGCAAGGTTTCAATCTGCTTAGCGGAGATCGGATCCTGAATGCGCAGGCGCTCATTCACCGTGGTGGGTACATTGTGGTCGATGGTGGCAGCGGTCAGCTCGGGGCGCCGGACTTTGCGCCTGGCGGCGCGCAGACCCTCAAAGGCCTGCGGCGAGGTGACTTCGTGGACGAGATGCAAATCAATATAGAGCGCCGCCGGCTCGCCCTCAGGATGCACAACGGTATGCGCGTCCCATACCTTTTCGAACAGTGTTTTAGGTTTCGACATCGTTCTTTGATCCCTTTTGTTTTGCCGTGGCACCCGCAGAGACGTAGCAAGCTACGTCTCTACCACGCATCTTTTAAACTGCGTGATAGGAGTGGCGGCGGTTAATTTTTTCGGCGACTGCGGCTTCAACGCGCTCGCCCATCTCCGTGGTGGAAACCAGTTGCGCGCCCGCGCCCCGATGCAGGTCTGCGGTGCGGTAGCCCTGCTCCAGCACCTGGCTGATCGCGGCCTCGACATCGTCGGCTTCCTGCTGCAACCCCAAGGTGTGGCGCAGCAGCATGGCCACGGTGGCGATGGCGCCCAGCGGGTTGGCGATGCCTTTACCGGCAATGTCCGGAGCGGAGCCGTGCACCGGTTCATAGAGGGCAACCTGCCCGCCGATAGTGGCGGAAGCCAGCATGCCCAAAGAGCCGGTGATCACCGCAGCTTCATCGGAGAGTATGTCTCCGAACAAATTTTCGGTAACGATCACATCGAAGCGCCGCGGATTCATCACTAGATGCATGGCGGCCGCGTCGACATAGAGATGGTCCAGAGTTACATCCGGATATTCAGCCGCCAGCGCGGCCACGGTGTCGCGCCAAAGCTGGGAAACTTCGAGCACGTTGGCCTTATCAATCGAGGTCAACTTGCGCTTTCTTTTGCGCGCCTGTTCGAAGCCGATCCGCGCTACCCGCTGGATCTCGGGGAGGGTGTAGCGCATGGTGTTGAAGGCAACATCGTCGGTCTTCTGCCGCGGCTCGCCAAAATACAGGCCGCCCAGCAGTTCGCGGATGATGAGAATATTCGCGCCCTGTGTCACCTCGGCGCGCAGCGGAGAGCCCGCGCTCAGGCAGGGATAAGAGATCGCCGGCCGCAGGTTGGCGTAGCCCCCCAGCGCCGTGCGCAGTTGCAGCAGCCCGGTTTCTGGGCGCATATTGCGCGGCAAGGTGTCATATTCGAGCCCACCCACGGCGCCCAGCAGCACGGCATCGCTCTCCAGGCAGGCATCCATGGTGGCGCGGGGAAAGGGCGATTGGCTCTGCTTGATGGCTACACCGCCCACCGGACACTCGCGAACTTCGAGCTCGTATCCGCACAAATCGGCAACCGTCCGCAAAACGCGCATGGCCTGTGTGATGACCTCAGGACCGATGCCGTCTCCGGGCAAGACTGTCAGTTTGGTTTTCGTTCTCATAAGAAATTAGCTTTAGCAATTAGCTCTTAGCCTTTAGCCAAAAACCAAGAGCTTCAGTTCCGAAGCATGTCAATGAAGCCGCAGGAAATTTACGTTTGTGCAACCTCAGCAGCTTGAGCCGATATGGGACGTTGAGGCGCCGGCAAGAAGCTGATCAAATCCTGTTCATAGACATTCTTTTTGCGGTCTGCCAGGGCAATAAACTGCTGATAGCAGAGTTCCAAATCTTCTTCGCTTAGTTTATATCCGAGTTCGGCGTAGCGGCTGGCCAGCGCGTGGCGTCCTGAGTGCTTTCCCAACACCATGCGCGAACCCGGCGCGCCCACCGACTGCGGGGTCATGATCTCGTAGCACAGTGGATTCTTCAGCATTCCGTGCTGATGAATACCGGCTTCATGGGCAAAGGCATTGTTGCCAACGATGGCTTTATTGGGCTGCGGAGTGGCTCCAATGACCTTGGAGAGCAACTGACTGGTGGGATAAATCTGCTCGCTCACCACCGCCGTCTCATACGGATAAATATCGGGGCGCACGCGCATGGCCATTATTACCTCTTCCATGGCGCAGTTGCCGGCGCGCTCGCCGATGCCGTTCATGCAGGTCTCTACCTGCCGCGCACCCGCCTTCACTGCTGCCAGGCTGTTGGCCACGGCCATGCCCAGATCGTTGTGGCAATGTACGGAAAGCGTGATCTTATCGGCGCCTTTGACGTCTCGCAGCAGGGTCTTAATGATGCGGGCAAACTCTTCTGGCATGGTATAGCCGACCGTGTCTGGAATGTTGACCGTCGTAGCTCCGGCGGCGACGGCGGTTTCCACCATGGCGCAAAGAAATTGCGGATCGGTGCGGGTAGCGTCTTCCGGCGAAAATTCAATGTCCGGGCAAAGCGAGCGGGCGAAGGCCACAGCTTCTTTGGTCTGTTGCAGGGCTTGTTCGCGGCTGATTTTCAACTTGTGCTGGAGATGAATGTCGGAAGAGGCGAGGAATAGATGGATGCGGGGTTTGCTGGCAACTTTTACCGCGTCCCAGGCGCATTCAATATCTTCTTTCTTGGCCCGCGCCAGGGCCGCGATAACAGGACGGCGGACTTCAGCCGCTACTTTTTGCACCCCCGCGAAATCGCCTTGAGAAGAAATGGGGAAGCCGGCCTCGATGATGTCTACACCGAGCGAGTCGAGCTGGCGAGCCAGCAGCAGCTTTTCCTCGAGGTTCATGCTGCAACCGGGAGATTGCTCTCCGTCGCGCAGCGTGGTGTCGAAGATCACTATGCGCTCGCGTTCCATCCTGTCCTCCTGCGTTTCTGCTTCCTGAATACATCATTTTCGGGCACAGATGATTATAAGACAAGTTTATAATTTTTATTTCTCTATCATAGATGGTAATACTATTATGCGGTTAACCTGCTTCAAGCAGATGGGCTTATAGCCTTTCTGGATGTCCCTAACCGCGCTTGGATTTTGAAACCCTGCGGAGCTGATTCCCAGCACGTCTGCCGGCGCTATGCCGCCGCAAAAGAAAAAACCAGATGACCTGAAGGAGGGCAAAACCAGGTCATCTGGATAAGTTGAAGCAGGAGAGAAAAAAATCTAAGCCCGTCCGATGCCCACGTACTGGAATCCGAGAGTACGCAAGCGGGTGGAGTCGAGCAGGTTCTTGGTATCGATGATGATGGGCTGGCGCACCAGGCGCTTGATCTTGTCGAAGTCGAGGGCGCGGAACTCTGGCCACCCGGTGCTGATGACCAGGGCGTCCACCCCCTGGGCAACGTCGTAGGCATTCTCGCAGTAATCAACGGCGCCGTTGAGTTCCACCTTGGCATCGGGAATGGCAACCGGATCATAAGCGCGCACGCGCGCACCCCGGGCCAGCAGCCGCCGGGCCAGGTCGATGGAAGACGATGCAGCCACGGAGTTGGTATTGGGCTTGAAGGCAAGACCGAGAATGCCGACATCCTTTCCCGCAACCGGCTCGACCAGGCGCGAGAGCTTTTCTACCACCCGGTCGGTCAGCGAGCGGTTGACCTCGCGCGCTGCGGTCAATATACGCAACGAAATGCCTTTTCCCAGGGCGAGCTGGGCGAGCGAATCCATGTCGGCCTCGACGAATGGGCCGCCAAAGCCGGCCCCCGGCTGCAGACAGCGGGGAGCGATTTTCTTGTCGAGACCGAGCGCCAGCGCCAGATCGACGGCATCGGCATTCACATGTTCGCACAGCGAGGCCAGCTCGTTGATGAACGATATTTTGGTGGCCACGAATGCCGTAGAGGCTTCGCGCACCAGCTCCGCGGTTTCATGGTTGGTCACGATCACCGGCACGCCGCGCATTACCAGAGGCCGAAAAACCTGCTTGAGCAGAAGCACGGCCTGGTTGGAATTCGTGCCCAGCACGATGCGATCGGGCCAGTTGAAGTCTTCAACGGCGCAGCCATCGGTGAGGAAAACGGGCTGGGAGACGATTACGATCTTCTTCTCCAGGCCTTCGACCCGCTTCTCGATGCGGGCCGCGGTGCCGACTGGTACCGGAGTCATGATGACGAAAATGGTGTTGTTCTCTGATTCGCGCGCGATCTGCTCCGAGATCTCTTCGATGTAACGGTAGGAATCGGCGGCGAAAAATATGATCTGCGATTTCTGCGCGAAAGAAGCCAAATCGATGGAATAAGTCAGACGGGCAGCGCGCAGGTTGCGGCGCAGAATATCTTTCAGGTTGCGCTCGTAGAACGGCGTGTTGCCTTCGGCGAGGGCGGCCACACGCGAGCTGTCTTCATCAAACACCGTGACCGGCGTGCCAAAGTCTGCCAGGCACGCGGCTGCCACAGTGCCCAGGTATCCGGTTCCATAAACACCGATTTGCATAGATCCTTCGCTTTCCGGGGAGAACGTCGTGCATCAGAACATCGTGCATTAGGGGAGGAACAGCTCTGCATACTTTTGTAACGCCCGAAGCGGTCCATTCGCAAGTCCGAAAGAGGACATGTACTTCAGACGTTCATGGCCGTCCAGATTCGGGGCATGTACTTTCGTGCGCGCCGAGAAGAGAGGCGGGAGCGAGGACAACGGTGGCAAGATCGTCCCAGAAATCGGGCGTGACTTCGCGGACCAGCGTCAACTTCTCGATCCGGAATTCGCGCATACCGGCGTAGAGCGACCATTGCCGCTGCGCCTCTTTCATGGCATCGAGCGCCGCCTCGTTGTCGCCAAGTTTTGCCAGGGTGACATGCGGGACGTAAGGCCAGGACTCTTCAGCGCGAAAACCGTACTGGTTGAGCCGCTGATGCAGATCGCACAGCTCGCCCGCGCCCTCATGAATGCGCAAATACACGGTGCTGGTGGAGGGAACGAAATTTTCTACCTCGCCGAACAAAACCCGCAGCGGCGGCTCTTTGTAACAAATTCTCTGCAGGGCCGAGTGCAGCTTTTCCGGAGGCGACTCCAGCACGCGCGGCGCCAGCAGCGTGAGATGAGGCCGCACGTGGGCCTCTCGCGGGACAAGCTGGCTACGCAGGCCCTGCACAAACTCAGCCAGCGGACCGCTCAGGTATGCAACCACGGCGTAGCAGCCGGATGTCATCTCTGGATTATAAGGACAGTTCTCGGTTTGAAGCAGTACTCAATAATCAGTACTCGGTTTGGCCATTAGCACTTTGCCGGAACCAGTCCTCAGTCCTCAGGAAAATGCAAAAGTGTTCTTCGAGGACATTTTGAAAATCAGGCGAGCGGCAAAGCAAGGAACACCACGGAGGCACAGAGAAGAACCAAGGATTGGCGTTGTCTTGTGGACGTGTGGGCAAGGTGGACGTATGGCGCTCGCTCAGGATTTCGTCTCGGGCTCAGACACCGCGAAAACGGATCGAGATGCCCCCACGACAGCCGGCAAGACGCTGGCGCTACGTAAAAAGGCCCGCAGGTTTTTGTGCCTGCGGGCCTTGTGGTTGAGAGTTGTGGGTTAACTTCAGAAGGTCAGACGCAGACCGAGCTGAAGCACGCGCGTGGTTTGCGCGCCGGTAATTTGTCCGTAGTTGCCAGGAGCGGCGATACTAGCCGGCACGGTGGCATTGGGGTTATTCAAATTGGCATGGTTGAATACGTTGAGAGCCTCAGCGCGGAACTCGAAGCCGAAACGCTCTCTCAGGCTGATTTTCTTGGAGATTGCCATATCCACCTGCACCAGGCCTGGGCCATTCAGGAAGTCGCGGGACGTATTTCCTTCCAGCGGAGAGCCCGTCACTGCAGCGATTCTTGAACCGTTTACCCCGAAGGCAGTTGTATTGAACCACATTGCAGCCGTAGGGTTAGCGAGATGGGGGTTTGCGCCTGGGAGTAGCACGGCGCGGTCATTGTTGACACCATCAAGGTTGATATCTGCACCGTTGGTCACGGTGAAGGGCAAGCCACTGTGAACTTGCACGATGGGGTCAATGTTCCAGCCATTGAGGATCCACTTGGCTATGGCATTTCCACCCGAGTAGTAACTGATATCCCAGAGTCCTGACATGACGAACTGGTGGCGCATATCGTCATCGGTCCGGCCCCGGTCTAATTTCAGGTTCCTCATGTTCTGCACCCCGCCCTGCGTAGTGTTGTTCTGCAATTGAACGCTTTCCAGGGTCTTGCTGTAGGTGTAGAAGCCGTTCAGACTGAAGTGGTGCCCCATGCGCTTGACCGCGGAGAGTTGGAAACCGTGATATTGCGCGGTCTGATTGGAACGCATAAGAAGAATCGAACCAAAGGACTGGTCAGGCCGCCGTGCCTGCACATTGGCAGGCGCAGTGCTGGCCGTCGGCGTCATAAATGGATAGTTAATATCCGTTGCAAAGGGCAGGTTGTGGCTGAGCGACCCCACATAAGCTGTCATGATGCTGAGGTCCTTGGTAAGTTGCCGCTGCAAGGAGAGATTGAGTTGATAGGTGTAGGGCCATTCAAAACTCCTGTCCGCCCCGTAGATAGAGCCTCCTGCAACAAATGAACCGTTGTAGGGGAACGGGATTCCACCTGGGTATCCGCGATATGGATTAGCAAGCGTAGCACCCGTGGCAGCATTTCCTCCATTGGGAAATGTGAGGCGGATAGCAAAGGGTTCGAAGTTGGCGGTGGTATTCCACTGGTTGCCGGAGAGCGAGCCGTAGAATACGCCGGCGCCAGCGCGAACGGAGGTCTTGCCATCTCCAGTTACATCCCACGCCAAACCGATACGCGGCGAGAAGTGGTCTTTTCTGGTTTGAGCAATGCCGCGAGGCACGCCGGGATCCCCGGCAAATAGGATTCCCGGAGGCGCCGTGGGATTCACCGTCGATTGCACGGTG
>QIAW01000662.1 GCA_003225655.1 Acidobacteriota bacterium | reverse complement strand
CGGGTATCTGTACTAGAATTCGGTTACGGCTCTGTATGTCTTCTGGCAAAGATTCCCGGCCTGGGTTGGGGCGCGATTTGAGCGCTGCCACAGCGGCTGAAACCCATGATTCGGCGCAACTTTCAGGCGCCGGCAGGGTTAACAAGGGTGTGAGCAGCGTTGCCCTGAAGCCATCCGGTTTTGCGGGAGTCCAGAGCCCGGCGAATAGGTCTGCCGGCGAGGCTGCGCTGGCGTTTGAGCCGGAGGCGCTGGGCGCGCTCTCTGATTCAGAGATGATGCTGCGGGTGAAGGCGGGCGACGACTGCGCCTTCGATTACCTGGTACAGAAGTTCCGGCGCTCGATCATCGGCTTCATGTACCGCATGGCGCGAAACCAGTCGGTGGCCGAAGAGCTGGCGCAAGAGGTTTTTCTGCGAGTGTACCGCTCGCGAGAAGGGTACGCAGCCGAGGCCAAGTTCAGCACGTGGCTCTACCGGATTGCGACCAATCTGGCGTTGAACCACCTGCGCGACACCAAGAGCGAGCGGGCCGAGGTGAACGTAAGCCTGGATGAGCCCGATGAAGAGAGTGGACGCACGCTGGATGTGGCTGACGGCCACTGCACGATTGAAGAAGAGCTGGTGCAGCGCGAACGCATGGGGCAGATCCGCAGGCACGTGGAAGCATTGCCGGAACGGCAACGGCTGGCGGTGATCATGCATAAGTACCAGGAGATGGATTACCGGGAGATTTCCAAGGTGCTGAAGATGAGCGAATCGGCGACCAAGTCACTGCTGTTTCGCGCCTATGAGACGTTACGCGAGAAATTGAAGGGGTTGATATGAATTGCAAAGATGCCCGTGAACAACTGTTCGATCTGGCGGCGCCGGGCGCCGGCAAGGCGCAGGACGCCGCAGCCCGCCATGTGGCCGAGTGCGCAGCCTGCGCGGCCGAGTTGAATTCGCTGCGCCAGACCATGGCGCTGCTCGATGAGTGGAAGGCGCCGGAGCCTTCCCCGTATTTCGATGTGCGGCTGCAGGCGCGGCTCAGGGAAGCGCAAGCCCAGCCGCAGACGCGTGGTGTCTTTGATTTATTCAAACCGGGTTGGGTCAAAACCGGCTGGCAACAGTTACGCTGGCAGCCGGTGACGGCGGCGGCGCTCTCTTTTGCTATTGCCGTGGGCGTGATCGTGTATCAATCAGGCGGGCCGCGGCCGGAACCCAAGGCCAGCGCAGCGGTTGCCGATCTGCAGGCGCTGGATAAGAACGGCGAAGTCTACAAGAATTTTGATCTGCTGTATGACGATGAACCACAACAGCAACAACAGCAGGGAGATGAGAATCCATAACGACCGTGATGCGGAACTGGGCCATTTCGTCGACGCTAGCATGCCTCATGTTGGCGGGTACGTTTGCCGGGGCCAAAGACTCGCAGCATAACAAGCCGCCTCGTAATCCCCAGCCCCACGCGGGTGCGCCACACAATCAGCAGCACAATTCACAACCCAGAAATTCACAACCTAACGTCCCGCGTCTTCCCGATGCAGGGCGCAATGCGGGCAAGCCGGAGCGTCAGGGCGTGGCGGAGCCTCCGGCGCATGTCAACGCCAGCGAACCCAAAATCAACGAGCCGAAAATCAGCGAACCTAAAATCGGTGAACCGAAGATCAGCGGCACGGCCGGTGATTCCAAGGCGCCACACGTCAGCGAGCCGAACGCCTCGCATGGCGGTGAGCCCAGGCTGGGGGCGGGCGGAGAGCCGGGAAGACCGCGTCCGGGAGAGTGGCTGGGCCGGTTGAAAGACATGAACCTGGCGGACCAGCAGAAGGCGCTGAACAGCGACCCTGGATTCCAGAGGCTGCCGCCGGAGCAGAAGCAGAAATTGCACGAGCGCTTACAGGAGTTTAATAACCTGCGGCCAGAACAGAAAGAACAGCTCATTCAACGCATGAAGGAGTGGGACAAACTGAACCCACAGCAGCAGGAGCAGGCGCGCGGGCTGCAGGAAAAGCTGCGCAACGTTCCCGACGACCGGCGCAAGATGATGCAGACTGCACTGCGCAACCTGCGGCAGATGGATCCAGAAGAGCGCGAGCGGGTGTTGAACTCCGACCGCTTTAAAAACATGTTCAACGACAATGAGCGCGATATCATACGCGGGGTTGCCGACCTACCCATTGGTAAAGGGGCACAGCAACAGCCTAACGAACGACAGCAGGATCAGCCGAACTCGCCGGCGAAGTAGCTTCTCATCTATACCAAACTCTGAACATTCTCTAATGCGCTGGGCGCGTGGCCTTGCCGAATTCTGTGGTGTAAACAAGTTTGATGACGCCGCAGGTATGCTGTTCTTCCGAATAAACCACACACTGGTCGAAAGGACGCGAGTAGATGTGCAAGCTTACGGCGCGTTCCCCGAATTCAGGCAGGTTAGAAACTCTATGCACGGGCTCCTTTGGATTGACCGCGACCGGATTGCCGAAGCTCATTTCAACCGAATCGCTGCGCTCAATGTTGCAATGACCGACACGGATGTCTTCCGATAAGGTGCGGTAGTTCTGCACAAGAAGACGCCCACTCGCGGCAGCCATCCAGCAGTTCTGCTGGTCGTGATTATGGGTGGAGGATTGCTGGCCCACCTGCCAACATATGGCGACCAACTCGAAGAGCGGCGTTTTGACGATAAGGTTGCGGGTGTAATGCTGTTTATCCCAACAGAGGAAGCGATCGAGCGTCGCAGAGTCCACGGGGTGCTCGCGCAGGAAGCCATGGATCTCGGAAGTTTCCTCGAAGCTAGACGCTGGAAATTCACATAATGCAGAAACCAGTTCGTTGATAGGTGTAAGACTGCGGATTGGATGTGTACTCATTGGTCCTCCCATAAAC
>QIAW01000659.1 GCA_003225655.1 Acidobacteriota bacterium | reverse complement strand
CGATCAATCGCTCGGCAGAAGCGATGACAATCTTCGCGGTCCTGTGTGCAGCCATGTTCCCCGGCATTCACATGGGCAGGCCCTGGCTGGCCTACTTTATTTTTCCCTACTTTCCCAACCAGCGCGGCCCGTTGTGGGTCAATTTCCGCTCACCTCTCGTTTGGTACGTGGTCGCCATCAACACCTATCTGACCATCTCACTGGTCTTCTGGTATCTGGGAATGATGCCCGATCTGGCTACGCTTCGCGATCGCGCCATCGGCGGCATCAAGAAATTCGTCTTCAGACTTCTTAGCCTGGGATGGAACGGTTCTAACCGAACTTGGGCGCGCTATGAAGTCGTCTGCCTGGTTCTGGCCGGCCTGGCTACGCCACTGGTCCTTTCGGTTCACTCCATCGTGAGCATGGATTTTGCCACGTCGGTCGTGCCGGGATGGCACACCACTATCTTTCCTCCGTACTTTGTAGCCGGGGCAATTTATTCCGGCTTTGGCATGGTGTTGACACTGCTCATCATCACGCGGCAAACCATGCATCTGGAGCGCTACATCACCCTGCGCCACCTGGACAAGATGGCCAAGGTCACCATGTTCACCGGCATGATCGTAAGTTATGCCTACGCCACAGAGTTCTTCAGCGCCTGGTACAGCGGCAATCTCTACGAGCGGTACCACTTCATCAACCGCGCTGCAGGACCTTATGCCTGGTGCTTTGCTCTCATGGTGCTGTGCAACGTTATCACTCCTCATTTGCTCTGGACCAGGAAAGCCCGAACTAATGTCGCTCTCCTTTTTATCGTCTCTATCCTGGTAAACATAGGAATGTGGTTTGAGCGCTTTGTGATCATCGTGGTTTCACTGCATCGCGCCTTCCTGCCGTCGGGCTGGGGAATGTTTTATCCGACAGTCTTCGATGTCGGAATTCTTGTCGGCAGTTTTGGACTCTTCTTTACCTGCTTCCTGGTGTTCATCCGTTTCTTGCCCATGATTGCGATGTGGGAGATCAAAGGGGTGGTTGCGCATGGGGCGCACAAGATGGCCCTTAGCAGCGAAGAGGTCGAAGATCAGCGGGTGGTGGCCAATGCCTAAAACTTTTCTGGTTGCGACCTTTTCTGATGCGGAGGACCTGCTGCAGGCGGTCCATGCCGTTCGTGAGGCAGATTTCCGGATCTACGACGTTTTTGCGCCTTATCCCATCCACGGATTAGACCAGGCAATGGGCATCCGCCGGACTCGGTTGCCCTGGGTCACGCTCGTGGCCGGAAGCTGCGCATTGCTGTTCGCAGTTTTATTTCAGTTCTATACCACGGTCTTGGATTGGCCGTTGAATGTCGGTGGCAAGCCCGACAATTCGGCGCTCGCGTTTATTCCCATTACCTTTGAACTCACTGTGCTTCTCGGAGGATTGTCTACAGTCGCCGCGCTCTTCGTACGCACGCGGCTGTATCCCGGGAAAAAAGAGCAACTGATTGCCGAAGGGATAACCAATGACAGCTTCGCTCTGGTGCTGCGAAAGCGCGATGCCCTGTTTAACAGCGAACTGGCCTGCGAACTTCTGGAGCAGTGTGGCGCCTGTGAGATCGAGGAAAAGGAGGCCGAGTTGTGACGCGCATTTTATGTGGGATCGCGTTGCTAACCATGGTAGCTGGGCTGGCCGCTTGCGGCGCCAACTCGCAGCAACGCGCCTACGAGTATATGCCCGACATGGCGCGCGGTCCTGCATACAAGGCCTTTGCTCCCAATTCGGTGACTCGTGATGGCCTCACGCTGCAGCGTCCGGTACCCGGAACCATGCCACGCGGTTATCACGCTTTCCATTACGGGCCCGGCGAAGAAGAAGCCGCTCGCGCCGGACGCGACCTGCAGAATCCCTACCTTGCAACAGCGCAAACGCTCGAAGAAGGCAAAGCTCTCTACCAGACTTATTGCATGGTCTGCCACGGAGAGCACGGCAAAGGGGATGGGCCCATCGCGGGGAAGATTCCTCCACCTCCATCGTATGTCTCCGATCGTCTCATGCAATTCCCCGCGGGGCGGGTCTTCCACGTAATCACAATGGGTGCGAACAAGATGCCCTCTTACGCCGCGCAGCTCAGCGTTGACGAGCGCTGGAAGATCGTGACTTATGTGCACACCTCGCTGCAAGGGCTTGGAGGCCGCGCCAGCGCCAAACAACAAGGAGCAAGGCATTGATTAACACTCCGCGATTCGCGATCTCTCCACGCAGCCGTAGCCGGGCGCAGGGACTGGTGTTTGTGGCAACGATGGTCGCCATCTTTGGCGCGTGCTATGCCCCGCAGCGCGCCTGGCCCAATCTGCTGCTGAATGGTTTTTACATTACGTCGCTTGCGGTTTCCGCCGTCTTCTTCCTAGCCACGCAGCGGCTCGCGGGCGCACGCTGGTCCGCCGGCCTGCGCAGAATTCCGGAAGCTTTCATGCTGGCGATGCCCGTGGCTGCCGCACTGATGCTGGTCCTTTTCTTTGGCCGGCACACGCTTTATTCATGGAGCCTGCCCGGAGCATTTGCCGGCGAACCCGCCATTGCGGGCCGCGCACACTACCTGCAATTTCCGTGGATGTTTGCCCGAGCCATTGGGAGTCTGGCGTTGTGGTGGATCTTTGCCTCGCTGTTTCGCAGAACCTCACTGCAGCAGGACAGAAATCCGCGGCAAAGCATGGTCCTGCACCAGCGCCTCAACCGCTATGCTGCATTCTTTATTCCGTTGTTCGCGGTGACATT
>QIAW01000014.1:1215-6396 GCA_003225655.1 Acidobacteriota bacterium | reverse complement strand
AGTGCCAGGTCATGTTGCCGTGGGTGTGGGTCATACTGGCCATCCAGGTATGGTAGGTCGAATTGGAATAGCCGCCAGAGCCGCCACCCATTCTGTCGGCGAATACGCCCGTAATCCGGGGAAAGGACTTTTGCGGCATCTGGCTGACGAAGCCTGATGAAAATCCCAGTTGCGCGGGGTCGAAGCCCGAGCCTTGCGGGCGCGTTGGCTCCTCAAAACGGGTTACGTTGTAGCGCACATCGAGGATCTGCGTAGGGCTGATGGTCCAGACGTGATCAATTCCGCCGCCCCAATTGATGCGCGTCCCGAAAGAGCCCGTGCTGGGGTTGTGAAAAAAGTCGTCGAGGAACTCACTTTCGTGGTTCCAGCGCACAGTGGCATAGGTCTTGTTTCGATCGTTAAAAGAATGGTCAAGACGGACCACCGTCGAAGCCATCGTGTTCTGGCGGAAGGCATGCGGGATAAAGTCGCCATTGCTGCTGCCGGTGCCGTCACTGGGATTGTTGGGCAGCGGAACATATTTGAGGATGCTCATGTCAGGGCCGGCGCAAGACAGACGGGATTGTAGCGAGGATCGGCGGGATTGGACGAGGCAACGAATTGCTGACGGGTGCTTCCGCTAAGCGTGGTGGGATCGTAAATCAGGATGGGAATCGGTCCGCTGCGCACGCCGCCGCTGACCGTCGTGGTAAACGAATTTCTGAAGTCGCCGTTGCGTTCCGCCAAGGTGGGCAGAGACAAAGGACTATTGTTGCGTGGGTCCTTGTTGCGAATGCCCTCCCAATCCACAAAAAAGAAGGTTTTCTTGCGGTCAAAGATGACCGGGCCACCAAAGGTGCCACCATATAGGTTGTAATGCGCGACCGGCCTGGGTATCTTTGGAATCGCGTGATTGAACTCGTAGCGGTTGGCATTGAAGGAAGCATTTTCGTAGTGCTCATAGATGCTGCCGTGGTACGCGTCGCTCCCGCTCTTGAGCTCAACATTGAAAGTAGCACCGGCCTGCCTTCCGTACTGGGCATCATAGGCGTTGGTCATGATGCGAAATTCGGCCACGGAGTCGGCAGGGGGAATAAACGATACGCTATCCCCGTGCTGGTTGGGCATGCCGTCGAGCAGGAACTCGTTGGAGCGCCGGTCGCGGCCCCCATTGACGCGTACGTCTGAGGCGGCATTGTACGACCACATGAAAGGCACATTATTGTTTTGCGCTATCAAATGGGCTCCCGGGGAGAGACCCGCCAGAAGGTAGGCAATCCGCGATTCCATGGGAAGTTCGGAGAGAGTGGCCCCCTCGATCACCGTTCCGGCAGTGGCCGAGCTGGTATCGATGAGCGGAGCGTCTGCCGTGACCGAAACCACCTCTTGCGTAGCCCCTACACTGAGCACCGTTTCGAGACGCTTATCATCGGCCACCTGCAGAGTGATGCCTTTCTGCTCCACGGTTTTGAAACCCTGAGCGGAAATCGTCACCTGGTAGGGGCCTGGGTTCAAGAACCTTACGCTCCACAGGCCAGCGGGGTTACTGACAGTTTTCTGTCTGAGGCCAGTGTCTTCTGACATGACCTCGATCGACGCTTTGGGAATGACGCCGCCATGCTGGTCGGTAACGCGGCCTTCGAGAGTTGCTCTGGAATCCTGCGCCAGCGAGGTCCCGAGCATGGGACCAAGCGCTAAAACGAGCGCACAGAGGTAAAGGGCGCACGTCGCTGCCTTCTCCCGAAACAGGAATCCCGTAACTTGCTCATGTGCCTTGCTGGTTTTCATGGAAGCCCTCCTTTTTCCGCCTGGGTGTGCGGGGCCCAAGAGCCATCCGACGCGGGTCGGATTCTGTCGTCAGAGTGCCTTATTGCTTAGGTCCATTCGCTGCAGCCGCCCACACGGCCACACCCCTGCTGGAAATCGACGGAAGTCTATGCAGAGAACCGTGGCCTGTCAAGCAAAAACCCTCAGGGTAAACGATTTTTATTGGGTATAAACGCGTGCGCCAGTCGAGGGGAACGGCATGGCAATGATCCGAAGTCTGGCAAGGGGAACAGTGGCCCGTTTTGACTGGCGCGTTTATAAAGTGCTTACTGTCAGAGTCGGCAACCGCTATAAGTATGAGCGATTTGCAAACTTGAACCTGAAACTCGAAACTATTCCACCACTGCCAGCACGTCGCCGGAATTGGCCGTGGCGCCCTCTTTCACCATGATTTTTCGCACTACGCCCTTCTTGGCCGATTTCAGCTCGTTTTGCATCTTCATGGCTTCGATGACCAGAATGCCCTGGCCCTGTTCCACCGCGCTGCCTTCTGCGACCAGCAGCCGTACAACCTTGCCCGGCATGGGCGCGGTTATTTTCTGCGGACCATGGCCTTCTGCGGCACGGCGGGTTCTGGGCGAACGCGGATCGGCAACTTCAGCGCTGTAGCGCCGGTCACCCACGCAAACAACGGTGCCCGCTGGGGTTATTTCGCTCCTGATTTCATACGAGCGGCCATCCAGCAGAAGCGAAAGCACGCCCGGTTGCGTCTCTCTAGCATCCAGCGTAAATTCCCGGGCCCCGCTCTCGCTGTTTTCACGCAGGTGGCAACGCCAGATGCCCACGCTGTCGGAAGGGGTCAATTGCACCTGGTAACAACGGCCCTCGATTTTGATCTGGTACATCACTTTGTTTGAACTGCAGAATGCTAGTCGCGCATAGCCTCGCGGCGGGCCATTGTCTTCCAGGCGCTGGTGGCTTCTCCATTGCGAGCGGGGGCGCCATTTGTGTTTGCGCCCTTGCCCGCTGCGGCAAAGAACGCGGCGCCAATGGCGGCGAGCTGCAGCCGCGTGTTTTCGCCGTTTTCCTCTTGAGGAATGGCTTTTTTGCTCGGCGATTTTTCCTGATGCGCCGGGCCCGCCTGGCCAAGGATGTGGTCAAGATAACCGGTGTGAATCTCTCCCTTGCAAAAGCCCGGGTCCAGCAAGATTTTGCGAAACAGCGGCAGATTGGTTTTGATGCCGCCGATAAAATATTCATCCAGCGCGCGTTGCATGCGGGCGATGGCCTGCTTGCGGGTGCGCGCCCACACGATGAGCTTAGCGAGCAGCGGATCATACTCCAACGGCACCTGCCAGCCCTCGTACACCCCGCTGTCTTCGCGCACGCCGGGCCCCGCGGCGGTGATGAGCCGGGTAATCTTTCCCGGCGAGGGGAAAAAATTGTTTTCCGGATCTTCCGCATAGATGCGGCACTCGATAGCGTGTCCGTGCAGATGGACATCTTCCTGCGCAAAGGGCAGGGGCTTGCCGGCGGCGATATTGATCTGCAGCTCCACCAGGTCAAGCCCGGTCACCAGCTCGGTCACCGGATGCTCTACCTGCAGGCGCGTATTCATCTCCAAGAAGTAAAAATTCTTTTGCCTATCCACCAGGAACTCAACGGTGCCGGCATTGGTATAGCCCGCCGCCTTCGCCACCCCCACCGCGGCCTCACCCATGCGGCGGCGCAATTCAGGTTCGACTACGGCGGAAGGGGCCTCTTCTAAAACTTTCTGATGCCGCCGCTGCAGCGAGCATTCTCTTTCACCGAGGTAAACGCAGTGACCATGTTCATCGGCAAGAATTTGGATTTCAATATGGCGGGGATTTTCGATCCACTTCTCCACATAAACTTCCCCATTGCCGAAGGCTCGCTGGGCTTCGCTCGAAGCTCCATCGAAGGCCGATTCCAGTTCTTGGGCCGTGCGCACCAGGCGCATGCCCTTTCCCCCGCCCCCGGCCGCGGCCTTGAGCATGACGGGATATCCCACCTGGGCCGCAACCTTGACCGCCTCGTCCCGCGCTAACGCTGTGGTTGAACCCGGCACCAATGGGATACCGGCGGACTGCATGGCGCGCCGTCCGCTCGTCTTGGAACCCATGATTTCCATGGCCTCGGCCCGGGGCCCAATGAACTTAATTCCGGCCTTCGCGCACGCCCGGGCAAACTCGGCATTTTCTGAAAGAAAGCCATAACCGGGATGAATAGCGTCTGCGCCGCAGTTGGCGGCGACTTGAAGCAGCTTGTCGATGCGCAGATACGATTCGCCGGCGGGGGCCGGACCGATGGAATAGGCCTCGTCCGCCTTGCGCACGTGCAAAGCGGCGCGGTCAACTTCGGAGTAGACCGCAACCGAGCCCACCCCCAGCTCGCGGCAGGCGCGAATTACGCGCACCGCAATTTCACCACGGTTTGCAATGAGGATTTTCTTGAACACAACCGGCACAGTTCCAGGGAAACAAACAACCAGGAGCAATAAAGAACTATTTTACTACTCCCCTCGGGCCAAGAGGCCAGGGGACGAAATATGGCCGGCCCTCCCTCAACACCAAAAAGAAAGGGCCGCTTAGCGGCCCTGCAAGAACGCCAGTATGGAATCTGCTATTTGCCCTGGTCCATGACAATGCCGGTTTGCTTGCTTTCTTCTTCGGCCTTGCGCTTTTTAATGCCCATGGCCTGTTCTACAAATTCATCGGCTTTCTTCAAGTCCTCAACCCGTAGCAGCGGATCGCCACACTCGATGTCCGCCTTTTGCCGATACATCAGATTGAGATAGGCCATGGCGTCATCATAATCCTTGCGCAGCTTGATGGCTTGGTTAAGCATGTCAACGCCTTCCTTGACCAGTCCCTGGTTCTTGGTACGCAGCTCATCACACACCTTCTCGTCCTTGAGCGGCTCATCAGGCTTCAGACTAAGCCTGCTCCGCAATTCCTGGTTGGGAGCGTAGGTCTGCGTCCAGTCGATGACGCCGATGGAGTAATAAGCTTCAGGATCGGTGGGGTCCTGCTCCAGCACCTTTCGGTGGAACTCCTTGGCCTTGTCGAATCTCTTCAGTCCGAAGTAGAGCGCGGCAATACCCTTGAGCGCGGTGATGCGGCTGCTGGTATTAGGATTGCTATCCAGCACCTTCTGATACTGGTCGATGGCCTGCTCAGCGTTGTGGACATTCTCGGGCGTATCCACGCCGGGCACGAACTGGCCAAAGTAGGCGGTCGCCAGATAAAGCCGGGCTACACCCAGGCCAGGATCGAGTGCCACCGACTTGTTGAAGTGATCGATGGCCTCTTCGTAGCGCGCATTTTTGTACGCCTGCACACCTTTGTTCAACTGGTCGCGCGCTCTGAGCCAGTTGCAACCGGTTGCCAATAACATCATGCTTGCAAGCACGGC
>QIAW01000014.1:0-1202 GCA_003225655.1 Acidobacteriota bacterium | reverse complement strand
CCCTGTTCTGTTCATAAAGGGTTTGCGGCTCTGCCGGGCCGCTTGTTGCTCCTTAGTCGAAAAAACTAGTGTCCAGCTTCAATCTGGGCGGTAATCAGGCCGACTTTCTCCACACCTACGCCGTGGGCGATATCAATCACCTGCGCCACGTACTGAAAGTCCACCTCTTTGTCGCCCTTGACGAACATCACGCGCTCGGCGCGCGTCTTGAAGATGCTGTTCAAGGTGTCGCCCAGGTTCTCCCACGTGGCCGGGTCCTGATTGATCTTCAGGTCCGGACGGTTCCCGCTGCCCTTCAATACCTGCACCACAATGGTGCGGTCGTTGGGCGGCGGCTGCTTCGTCAGGTCCTTCGGGGGCTGCGGGACAAGGGCGTCCAATCCCTTGGGAGTCAGCGGCGTGATGACCATGAAGATGATCAGCAATACCAGCAGCACATCAATCAGCGGCGTCACATTGATATTCGCGGAAGGGCCACCTTTACCGCCTACATCCATTGCCATAGAAATCTCCTTGTAACTTCCCGTTTCCACCCGGCAGGGCCGGATAGGCGTTCGTCAAGCTTATGTCTTCAGCTCAGCTTTCTTGCCGGCAGGCGAGGGCGATGGAAGCACGCTCTTGCTTTGCTCTGTCAGCAATCCAATATCTTCCACGTTCGCGGAACGAAGGTTGTTCACCACAGCTACAACCGCGCCGTATTTCGCTCGGGCATCGGCTTTCACGAAGACATGCTTATCGGGCCTGCGATCGAGCTTTTCCCTCAATTTGGTTGCGAGCTGATCAAGCGCCACGTGGTCGCTGCCCAGATAAATCATTCCATCGTGTGTAATGGCCACCAGTAGCGCATCTTCTTTTTGGGCGTCCGGCATGGCAAGAGGATGGTCAGTCTTCGCCATGTCCACGGGGACGACTCCGGGCTGCACCAGTAGGGGCGTCACCACCATGAAAATGATCAGCAGAACCAGCATCACGTCGACCATCGGGGTCACATTGATATCGGAGCTGATCTTGCTGCCTTCATTCCTGTTTGCCATTGCCATACCGGAATCTCCGTCTAATTCTACTGCCCGGGTTCTACTCCCCTGGAGGCGGGGTATTCTTGTTGTCCGGAGGCGGTGGCGGAGTTGTCGATTTGTTCTGCTCCGTCAACAGTCCCAGTTGGTCTACACCGGCCGAGCGGACATTATCCACCACGTCCACAA
>QIAW01000658.1 GCA_003225655.1 Acidobacteriota bacterium | reverse complement strand
GGAGGGATACATTACCTTCACAGCCCTGCCAAAGAGCTTTGTAGTCAAGGTTGGCAAAATGCGGTCTGCCTTCGGTAAGGTCAACATGATGCACAATCACGTGCTTCCGTGGATCGACCGCCCACTCGTGAGCACAAATCTGGTCGGCGGTGAGGATGGCATCGATGATGCGGGCGTCTCCATTCAGCGCATAATTCCTGCTCCTAAAGGGATTTTTCTAGAGGCCACGGGTCAAGTGTTCCGGGGCGACTCTGGGTCAGGCTTGCAGAGCGTCTTCAAATCGTGGCAGAGAAGCGACGTGAGCACCGTCGCCCACTTGCGCAGTTATAAAGACGTCAGCGAATCCACCAACCTTGATATCGGTCTATCGTATGCTCGCGGTTACAATGATTCAGGCGCAAGTTTTCTCACGAATTTATATGGAGTGGACGCTACGGTGCGCTGGAAACCTTTGCGCCGCTCCATTTACCACTCGTTCATCGGACGCGGTGAGTTGTTCTGGAGTCAACGTCAGCAATTTCCGGTTGAGCAGCGAGCCTTCGGCTTTTACACCTCGGCTGACTATCAACTGGGCCGGCGCTGGTTCCTTGGCGGACGTTTCGATCGCTCCGCTCGGAGCAAATTCGCCAATCTCACCGACAACGGCGGTTCCATTGTACTCACCTACTGGCCCAGCGAGTTCAGCCAGATTCGGGGCCAGTACCGTTACACTGACTACGCGGAAAACAGAAGCGCAAACGAGTTATTGTTGCAGGTCATTTTCTCTTTAGGAGCACATGGAGCGCACCCATTTTGAGAGGATGCGTGGGCACTCCGCAGTCAGGACAGCCTGGTTTTGCCGGCTGCAAGCTGGCCAGCTGTTTTTGAGTCTCACATTTTTTGGGAGGTTTAATGGAGCACCTGAAGTTTGGGCCAATGTCTGTCACATGTATGTTTCTTCTGCTAGCAGTGTGCCTAGGTGCGCCCGCAGAGGCCAAGAAGCTTACGGTTGTAACGGCCACAACAGATATGGCCGCTTTGACGCAGGAAGTAGGAGGGGACCGGATCAGCGTGGAATCGGTGGCCCGGGGATACCAGGATCCTCACTTCGTTGAGGCAAAACCGAGTTTTCTCTTGAAGCTTCGCCAGGCCGATTTGCTGATAGTGGTTGCGTTACAGCTGGAGATAGGCTGGCTTCCTCCGCTGGTTACGCAAAGCGGAAACGCTAGAATCCAGATTGGCGCCAACGGCTATCTTGACGCTTCGCAGTTTGCGGAAATTCTGGATATTCCTACAGGAACCGTAACCCGGGCCATGGGTGATGTCCATCCCCTGGGAAATCCTCATTACTGGCTTGACCCTGACAATGGCCGTCGCATAGCTAAAGGAATCGCGGCTAAGCTCGGGGACCTCGACCCTGCCGACTCCAGCTATTTTCAGGAGCGTTTTCAGGACTTTGACAAACGCCTGACTACCGCCGAGCAGAAATGGGATGCCGAAATGAAGCCCTTTCATGGGCGCAAGCTTGTTACATACCATAAATCCTTTCCGAATTTCGCCAAGCACTTCGGACTGAACGTAGTGGGTTACGTAGAGCCTCGCCCGGGTATTCCACCCACACCCAGCCACACGCTCGAGCTGATTGGCTTGATGAAACGTGAGAACTGCAAGGTTATTCTCGTCGAGCCTTATTTCGACCTGAAAACGCCGAATTCCATCGCTCGTGAGACCGGGGGCAAGGTGGTGCAATATCTACCGTCGGTAGGCGGCGAGAAGGATGTAACAGATTATTTCAAACTGTTTGACTACGACATTGCTTTATTGACTCAAGCTTTTCAGGCGACGCAGTAAATCAGTTGCTGGGTTTAAGGAGGGATATGGACATCTTGCCGTTTTTATTCTGGCCGTTTGTTGCCAGCCTGATCTTGACCGGAATCCATGCCTATCTTGGCGTACATGTCGTAGAACGTGGAGTCATCTTTGTCGATTTGGCACTCGCGCAAATTGCTGCCCTCGGAGCAACCATCGCGATCTTGATTGGCATGGACCCGCACGGAAGCGGGGCATACTGGCTCAGCCTGGCGTTCACCTTTGTTGGAGCCGCTATTTTTGCCTTCGCACGCTCCCGCCGAGGCCACATTCCTCAAGAAGCCTTTATTGGCATCGCTTACGCTGTAGCCTCCGCAACCGCCATCCTGGCCATGAGCAAGGCTACCGGCGAAACCGAACATCTCAAAGACATGTTAGTGGGGAACATTCTTGCAGTGGATAAGCATGAAGTCCTCAAAACGGCCCTGCTTTATGGCGCTATTGGCTTGTTTCACTATATCTTCCGCCGTAAGTTCCTTCTGATCTCTACTGATCTTGCGGAAGCCGAGGCCAGAGGAATGAACATCCGCTTCTGGGACTTCCTGTTTTATGCCTCTTTTGGCTTCGTGGTGACCTCTTCGGTTGCTATCGCGGGCGTGCTGCTGGTCTTCTGCTATCTGATCGTTCCGTCCGTTGGCGCCATGCTCTTTGCCGACCGAGTGGGACGACGCCTGGCAATCGGCTGGACTATGGGCACTCTGGTTTCGGCACTGGGCGTTTACTTTTCAGTGCTCGCCGATCTTCCCACGGGAGCCACCATAGTTTGCACGTTTGGAGCGGTGCTGGTGGTCATGTTTTTCGTCCATCTGCTCTTCTTCCATGGTCGTACGGCTCAAACCGTGCGAGGAGCAAGTTCGCTAGAGAATTCCAAGCACGTGATCGCGCAACGCTCGCAGTAGCGAAGTGTCTTTCAGCCTCTCTACCCTTACCGAGCTTTTGGCTGGTTACTCATATTACTTTTGTGCCATACGGATGGCACCGTTGGTTCATTGACCTACCGGTGCCCGCTTGATACGTTGTGCTCGTATGGTGCGGCTTGTCGCACTCCCCAAAGGCGAAAGAGCATCGAACTGGGGTGAGCCATGAAGCTGGTGTATGTTTGCTATGCGGCGCTGGGCTATGCGGTGGCCCGTTGGATCTTTCAGCGGCAGCCGGTGCCAATAATTGATCCGGTTACGCGTTTCCGTTCTTCTGGCCTGTTGTAGGAACGTCTAACCCAGGGCGTGCGGTGCCCCGTTGCGTGCCTCTTTGTCCCGCACGCCCTTCTTCTTTCTTGTAAATTTCGCACTGTTCCGAGGTTCTACAACCAAGGTTTGCGCTCACCTCGTCCTTCCTGCGTTGCAGCCTGAGTACAATTCGGATAGTTGAAGACTGCTGATAGTTATCAACTGAATGCCTGCCACAAGCGAGGAGAGACCAGCGATTAGCATTGCGGCACAATAACCTAGTGAACTGGCCGACAAAATCCATGACTGGCAAATTCTGGCTGGCGTTTATTGCTCTGCTAGTGGGAGTCTCGTTTCCTGTCAGCGGAATGGCGCAGTCTGACGGCGGAGAACCTTCGCTTGGTGATCTGGCCCGCTCCTTCCGCAAGACCAAGGCAGCGCCAGAGCATACCGTGATCGACAACGATAATCTCCACAAAGTGATGGATGAAGTG
>QIAW01000657.1 GCA_003225655.1 Acidobacteriota bacterium | reverse complement strand
ATTCTGAAGGAAATCAAAGATTCCGAGATCCGGACGGTGGAATCAATCATGGTGGCGCGCACCCTCTTGGGCATGCCCATGGGGCAGTACACGATCGCGCGGAATACAAAGAATGGAAAGAACGGATACATGATTAACATGTCGGGGCCCTAAGTTTCTCAGGTTCGGCTCCAGGATAAAACGAAGTATCGCGAAATCAATGACTTAGCTTGGGGTTAGTTCTCCGCGATTGCATCGTTGAATGCAAAGTTTGGGTTCAGTATCTTTAAAAATATTGTCGTGCTTTAGCCTGTGAGTTGGGCTAACATACTCCACGCAAGACCTTCCGAGAAGAACCGGATTCCCCCCGCAGCAAGCCCCCGCAAGAGAAAGAGCAAGCCCCCTTAAAAATTTGGAGGTTTCCATGTTTGTGCAACGTTCTGTTGCGGTTGTCCTGTTGTGTGCAGCGGTATTTCTGGCGGCATCGCCCTTAATGGCGCAAGCTCAAAGTTCCGGCCCGCGGGCTGAACTCGGACCTCAGGTCAATGAGCCTCATCCCGATTACGGCGCCATCAATGGCAAGCGTTATGTGAATGGCTACTTCGGGTTCTCGTATGCTTATCCGGAGGGCTTTGAAGGCAACGCTGCGCAGTCGGGGAGTTCGACTGCGACCCTGATGTATAACCTGTTTACCGCGAATCCTCCTTCGGCCGGGGGATCGGACATGCGTTTCATAAGCATCACCTGTGACACGATCAAGGCGAGTGATTCACCCAAGGCCTTTACGGATGCTATGGTAAAAACCTTTGCCGCTGCCTTTGACGTGCTCCACGCTGATAAGCACTATACGCTTGCAGGCAGGCAGTTTTACCGGGTTGATATGGTGTCAAAACCTGCGCCCGGCAGCCCGAAGATTTATCAGACACAGGTTTTTACAATGCTGCCGAACTACGCAGTTTCGTTTTCTTTCATGGCTGCAAACCCCAATGATGTAGAAACCCTGGTCCACAGCATGGAATCGATCAATTTTGTGCAGGCGGAGCGCCCGGCATCAGCACCGCTCAATGCCGCCAGAACGCCCCAATCGAAATGAGCTGAGGCTTCTAGGATTCATTAATGTGGGCAAGGCGAACCGGGTACAGTTCCGGACAGGTAATAAAATAGATAATTGCTGTGTAATGAATCTGCGATGCGCGAATACGAGTCGCTGCCCAGGATTAAGATAAGTATTGTTAGGTAGGCTGCATATCATTCCCGAGATTGTCCGGTGTCGTCCTCTAAGCATAGGTTGGCTGGCGCAGCAAACAACTTTCCGCGCTGGCCACAATCGCCGCCAGCTCTAAGGTTTCTTTCCGCAAACAATGGACAGCCCCGATGTTCATCAATTCTTCCATCTCCTTAGGTTTGGCAACTCCGCTCAGAACAAGCACCGGAATGGTATCGGTCTCCGGGTTATCTTTGAGCCGCTTCAGCACCTCGTAACCGGTGAGTTTGGGCAGAAATAGATCGAGCAGAATCAGGTCGAACTTCTCTTCTTGCGCTAACCGCAGTCCCTCTTCTCCATCTCCCGCCACCCGAACCTCAAATCCTTTGGCGGTCAGGGTCTTTTCCAATGCAGTTCGTAGAAACCTGGAATCGTCAATCAGCAGCACTCGAGCACTCATATCGTTCTCCTTTGTTTTCTGGTTAGTTCAACCGGTTGGCGTAGTCAGT
>QIAW01000147.1 GCA_003225655.1 Acidobacteriota bacterium | reverse complement strand
CTCTATCCCGCGGCGAAATATGAAATGTAGAAGCAATCCGACTAGGTAAATTATCGCACAGAGATAGGCGAACCAATCCCCGCGACGGGTGTAGAACGTGGTTACGTTAGACAGCGAATAATTGGCCTGAAGGGCGGTGCGAACCTTGCGTGGAATGCTGGACACGACTCGTCCATAGGGATCGATAGAAGCAGTGACTCCGGTGTTAGTGCTACGTAGTAACCAGCGGTTATTTTCCACGGCGCGCATGCGGGCCTGTTTCAAATGTTGCGCATAAGCGCCGCTGTCGCCGTACCATCCATCATTAGAGATGTTGACCAGAACCTGAGCCCCGTTCGCCGCTAACCGTCGAATTTCATCCGGGAAAATAGATTCATAGCAGATGAAAACACCGAGTTTGCTGCTGCCAGCCTCAAGCGGAGCTCGCGACGTGCCGGGCGAAAAATCCCCGACTTCTTTGGTCAGTCCCCCCGCGAAACCAAACACACGCTTAAAGGGAACGTACTCGCCAAACGGAACCAGGTGCATCTTGTCGTAGCGGCTGATCCACTCTCCGCCGGGACTCACCAGACTGGCCGAATTGTATAGCTGAGTGGCATGTGCTGGAGTTTCGCCTGCATTGCGAATACCCAGGCTGCCAACCAGCATCCAGGTTTGGGCCTGGCGGGCAATGTTGCTGACAGTGTCACGAAAGGCAGGATCACTGGTGTAGAACGGCGCAGGCGACTCGGGCCAGACAATCAGATCAGGGTGTGAAACAGCGGACGAAGATATTTCGGGATCTGATTGATTCTCTCCCGAAGCATTCAAGCCAAGTTCATGCAGACTAACTAAGGTCAAATCGCGCAGCGTGCCTTCAAAGTATTCCTTCGTCCATTCGCTACCTTCCAGAACCGGGATGTTCTCTTGCACCAGGCGAGTGGTGTGGTCGGCGGGTACAGGAGGCGGGCTAATCAATCGTCCTGCCTGCAGCACAGCTATGGCGGCGATAGTCGCTAACAATAGCGGTTTGCGTCTGCTTCGCTGATCTTTCTCCGCTCCAATCACGAAGGCAGCGGCGAGCGCCGTATTGACCACCATGATTTCGAACGACAACCCATAAACTCCGGTCACCGTGGCAATGCGCGCAAGGGGGATGTTGTCCACCTGGGCGATACCCAGCAGATCCCAGGGAAAACCCGTGACCCGAGTACGGGCCAGCTCCACTGCGACCCACGCAAACGGCGCCAGAAGAAGCGCTCGCCGGCCGAAGGGATTGATTGTTGCAGCAGGGGTGGAGCCTGCTTCGGAAAGTCGCGAGACGCTGCTATTTGCCAATAGACCGATCAGTAGACCAAAGAGTCCGTGATAGATGGCGAGATACAGGCAAAAAAGAAACAGCAGCCCCAGCGCGGCAATCGTACCCACGCCGCCGTACTGACGCATGGTTGCGTAGATCCAATAGCAGGTCCCTGCATACCAGAGAACTCCACAACAGTACGCGAGAAGAAATGCCTGGCTGGGAGTCGCCGGCAGCAGCCTCACGCCTGCACGAAGCTCTACTGCCGCCCAACAAAGAAGATACAGGTCAGGCAAGGGAAAAATCACAATCTGCAGGCCGGCCGAAAGCAAGACCAGCAACCAGGCGCTTCTCTGTATTCGCCACACCCGGCAAGCATAACAAAACGCCCATTGCGCTTATCCTGTAACGGTTTATCGGCCGCGAATGGAGCGTATTGCTTTTCCGCCTATGCGGTTTCCTTCCCCGTGGGCTAACATAAGTAGGCGTATGGGCTCTCTCCTTACGGTTCTCTGCTACAGTTCACATTCACCGCAGGAACGTTTGGCTTGGCTTTTGTGATGCTGACCTCAAGAGAGGCCCCGAGGATGGACATGTCGCTGGTTTTTGCCCATTCTTGTGCCCTCATCACCTAACTTGCCTCTGAATGGCATCTCCTTTCCAACCCGCCGGCTCAACTTCTAACCGCGTCCGCATTGTGGTCGCAACTTCGGTGATGCTGACGTTTATTTCGTACTGGCGTGCGGCCGCCATCGTGTTGAACGATTTGGGATCATCCGCCTTTTATGCCGCCGGCATCGCCGAGCAGGCCATCGGAAAATCGGCTCCCTGGTTCATCGTTGGGGTGATGCTCTTCTCCTTCACCGTGCGCGCGGTCTACGTGGAAAGTTGCTCTATGTTTGTGCGCGGCGGCGTCTACCGCGTGGTCAAGGAGGCGCTGGGCGGTACCCTTGCCAAGATCAGCGTCTCGGCACTGATGTTCGATTACATTCTGACCGGGCCGATCTCGGGCGTTTCCGCCGGGCAATACATCGCAGGACTGATCAATGACACGTTCATTACAGCCGACTCCCACGGCTGGATTCCCCGGGCCATGCACCTGATGTTTCACGGCACGCCGCGTGTCGACGTCAATTGGACCTCGGTTGTGTTCGCAGTGGCGGTAACCATGTATTTCTGGTGGCAGAACACCAAGGGGATTCAGGAGTCGAGCGAAAAAGCGTTACGTGTGATGCAGATCACGACGGTGATGGTCATCATCCTGCTTGCGTGGTCCGCAATCACGCTTTTGAAGCAGGGATATCAGGCAGTACCCCTCCCTACCCCGGACAATCTGAAGTTTAGTCCGGAGGCGCTAGGCTTCCTCAAGCACACGGATCTTGCCCATGATCTTGCAAGAAAATTTGGCCTCTTCGGCATCCTGATTGCCTTCGGTCATTCCGTGCTGGCCATGAGTGGTGAGGAATCGCTCGCCCAGGTCAACCGCGAACTTGCCCATCCCAAGCTGAAAAACCTGAAGCGGGCAGCGATCATCATCGCCATCTACAGTTTTGTTTTCACCGGGCTTACAGCGCTGCTGTTTGTGATGATCATTCCGGACTCGGTCCGGGTGCCGGCCTATAAGGACAATCTGATCGCCGGACTGGCGATGAATTTATGGGGTCCGCTGT
>QIAW01000656.1 GCA_003225655.1 Acidobacteriota bacterium | reverse complement strand
CGCAGTGATGGATGAACATCCCCCGCCCTGCCTCTCCAAGATCGGGGAGGGACGGGCCAGCGGCTAGCTATTGGCGTTGCTTCCTTCCGCGCGTATTTCATCCTCCAGTTGTAGATGTACTTTCATGAATTCTTCACTCGCAATCTTAGATAGGGTACTCAGCGCCTTCGCCATCGCTCCTAACGCGCCTCGATGCTGGAGATGTTCTGTTATGTCATCCGATCCCGGTTCAAAGATGACTAGCGCTGCTGTCGCATTCGTAAGCGAGAATAGTGCGCTTTGCCCCGGATCGGCTAAATCAGCATTGCTGGCACCCGGTAAGACCTCATGTTTGTCTTCTCGACTCCCGAGGTTGAAACGAGCGAACGTGGCACTTGGGTGAACTGCGTGACTCGCCATTCGATGTCGCGGAGTCCAGTGCTGAATCTCAACGGCAGCCTGCAGGTGTTGGAAGCCGATTTTGTTTCCTTTTAGCTGAGGATCGCGACGCAGCAACGCCGGGTGTGCCCATGCATAAGGCCAGTGGAAATCGGCTCCGTATCGGACCAGCATAGATTCATAATTCTGCTTTATCCGGGTCATCTCCTCATCGGTGAACGGCTCTTCACCCAACATGAATGCATACTTTTGATACTCACGAGCATCTTCATACGATTTGACGAAACGATGATTGATATACCGCTCCGCTGTCTCGTTATCTTCTTGAGCGATGAAGAGAGCAGTGACGGCGATTTCGTGTAAGGTGCGCCAGCGTGCATGAGCGCCGCTAGGAAACCCGGCAAGCAGCAGAGCGTAAACTTCTCCTGCAACGCGGGTCGCACCAGCGTGCAGACGTAGCAACGCCTTGAATTTGTGATCAGTTATCGTGGCAGACCCGGGGCGGAAATGACGGCTGAAATAACGGCCGCAGTTCAGCGCGATATATAGACACAATTCGTACAAATCCAGCGGAATTGCCCATCGACCGTAAAGGCGTTCCTCGAAGCCTTTCATGCCGACTCGTCTGCCACGCAGAATTTTTCCGCCGTGGCGAACGATACGTGTACCGAAGCGCAGGGACGCATCGCGGACCGCCTTGCGAAGGTCGCTAATGATCTCGTCAACGAGTTTCGCTTCATCCAGGGTCAACGCGTCGAAGTTTGTCCGACTCGCGGGTGCTGATGGATGACCTTGTGTATTTTTCACAGCTCGACTTTAGCGCTGATGTGAGGCAATTGGAACCTCTGGATTGCGGTTCAGCAGCGCACTTGATGAGATGAACATCCCCGCCCTGTCTCTACAAAACCGGGAGAGACAAGAACGGGGCAGCCCGGCTAAGATTCTTTTCAACTTGTTCTGTTTTCCGAACAAACCTGCCACGTCCATTTTCTATACGCGGATTCGCGGTATACTGCCGGGGCATACTGCCGGGCAGAGGTAATCATGCCGAAATGGGAATACAACGTGGTTGTATACGAGGGGTTAACAAGCGGGCTGCCCCACCCTTCGCGCCTTTCGAAGGGTGGGCACCCCCGCAGATTGAATCGTTTGACGTCCGACTGGGGCGCCACGCCGTCCACACCCCTTCCCGAAATCCCATCTGCACCACTATTTCCTTGACCTCACTTCCCCACCTGCGCGATAACCACTACATAGCTCAAACGCAATGTTCCCATCTACTCATAACTCCTTTGTTTCAAAGATTTTACCTGTAACTCTTTTTAATCCAAGATTTTCCAAAAAAATTTTCCTATCCTGCTGATTGCAATAGATCACCGGGGGAGGGGTGGAGCACTCATCTTGACCTGTTACTACGAATATCATGTCCCTCGTTGTCAGCACATCAAAACCAACGGCACGCAGTGCGGTTCCCCGGCGCTGCGCAACGGCGAATATTGCTACTTCCATCGTCGCTGGCGCATGACCACTGTTGACCTGAGCCACTCCGCCCATCACGTCACAACCGAGTTTGTTCTGCCCATGGCCTGCAGATCGCCTCCGCCAACCTGCGCCGCACTCGTTTTGAGCATATCACAAGGATGTCACTGTAGATCTGTTCCGTGTCCCCGAACGGATCATCGGCGACGAGGCCTGGTCCCCCGCCGACTTCAAAGATGCCAATGTGGGGAATGTGGGGCGGGCGCCCTCGCCCGCCAATCAGCCCTCGCCCGCCAAAGATGCTCGCGTAGCGCGGACGCCCTCGTCCG